>QCCW01000004.1 GCA_003281125.1 Prochlorococcus sp. AG-347-N23
TTATGAGAACTTATTGATTCATTGATTGCGAAAATATTTGCTTCTAGTGGTCCTTTTATCGAAGATAATTCCTTGAAAGTTTCGTCGATATTATCCAAATTTTCGTAGGATAATGTATCTACGAATTTATTGTTGGTAATACTTATCAGCATTTTCATTAATTTAGAATTAATATTTATTTCTTTTTAATGAAATTTCATTTTTGATTTCATTTTTGATCATATTTGGGTAAATGATAAAGGAGCTTTCCTCAGATTTCATTAAAGTTTTTATTAATGCAGAGCTATTTTCTAAGGAGCTTTGATAGTTATCATCCCATATTTTTAGTGCATTGCTAGATACAAAACCTTTAAAAGATCTTTCTTTAATCCCACAAAATATTTCTGCATCATAATTATTTGCTTCACACAATTTTCTTGCAAATGCAAGGATTTCTAATCTATCAATTTTATTTAAAAAACTTATATCTGATGCCTTTAATAAATCCCTATCAATAAACATTTTGCATAAGGTAGAAAGAGGCTCGAAAGATTCATCTTTCCATCTAATCAAATGGTAGTAAAAAGTTACATCATCATTTCTTATGAAATCTTCAAAATCAACATTTTCAGGAGAAAATATCCATTTATAAAGAGATTGATCTAACCAAATTTTTTTTTCAAAATTATCTTTTATTTTGAATATTATTTTTTCAAGAATCCATGTCGAAATTTCGTTTATTTTGTGGTTATAGATAGTTCTATACATCAAGTTTCTTAGTGCTAAGAAATGCTCAATGGCGATAACCCCCTTTGGTTTGATTGCAATATTTCCATCAGGTGAAAAAGTGAGAGCTGAAATAATTCTTTCTAAGTCCACTAAGCCATATTTGGTACCTGTGTTGTAGCTATCGCGTAAAAGATAATCTAGACGATCGCAGTCTATTTCACTGCTAATTAATGTTTTTAAAGGTTGTAAAAATAGTTGTTTTGATTGAAATAATTCTCCAATTTGTCTAGGTAATTCGTTGTCATACTTTTTTAGTATTGAATTTATTGGAGAATAATTTTCAACCAAGTTTTGAGACCATTGTTCATGATTATGTTCGAAAATTGCCTCACTCGTATGACTCAAAGGTCCATGACCTAAATCATGTAATAGAGCAGCTCCATAGAGAATAAATTTATTTTTAGAAAATGAAGATTTAATTTCAATTAATCTATGAAATATTTTTCTTGCGATACAAAAAACTCCTATTGAGTGGGTAAATCTACTTGATTCTGCACCATGAAAAAGTAATGATGCCGCGCCAAGTTGTTTTATTCTTCTTAATCTTTGAAAGGCAATTGTATCAATTAACTCCATTATCATTAATTCTTCGGGCTTACCGGAATCAAATACTATTTCTTTATGAATTGGATCATGAAAAATTCTTTTAATACTCATAACTGGTTAAAATCCTAATGATTAATATTTGACTTCTTTAGATTTTGAATTCTTCATTATTCGCTTCACTAGTTTGTATTGCAACTTCTTCTTTTTCTAATATTGACTCAAGGTATAATTCTGCGTTCCTCACCCATTTATCGTCAGAACTTCCGTATTCACTGGCATCCGGAAGTTCCAGTAACTTATCAGGTGTCATACCTTGGCCCTGGATATTATTACCTTTAGGAGTTAAATAACTAGCAACTGTAATTGCTACTCCACTATCTTCTCCTAAACTTTTTAGGGATTGTATTAGACCTTTCCCATAAGTTTTTTCTCCCATCAGTATTGATCTGCCGTTATCTTGCAATGAACCTGCGAGTATTTCACTTGCACTCGCAGTTCCTCTATTTACCAAAGTTACCATTGGGCCATCAAAAGATGTCTCTTTTTGCGAAATTATTGCATCTTTGATTCCATTTCTATTTTTTGTCTCTACTACTGGTCTTTCACTTAATAATGAGTCTGCAACTGCTATCCCTGAGCTTACTAATCCGCCTGAATTATTCCTAAGATCCAAAATCAATCCTTCAACCTCCTTCTCTTTTAACTCTTGAAGAGCTTCTTCAACCTTTTTGGGCACGCTTTCGCTAAATTGAGTTATCCTCAGGTACCCTAATGTGTGAGAATCCTCTCTTAATCGTTTTGTTCGCACCGGTCTAAGATCTACTGACCTTCTCTCTAAATCAAACTCTCTAATTTCTCCTGCTTCCGAAGATATTTCAACTATGACTTTGGTTCCTGATCTACCTCTTAATTTAGAGGCAGTATTTGCAAGACCTAAATCTTCTGAGGGAATTCCATCTACTTTTTCTATGAAGTCCCCTCTTACTATCCCACCCTCTTCGGCTGGCGAGCCGCCAAGGGTAGAGATAACTTTAATTTTTTTACTATCATCATCTTCACCTAACTGAAGTCCAACACCGTTAATCTCACTTCCAAAATTACTTGATTTCAAGAGTTCATAATCTTTTGGGCGTAACACTCTTGTATAAGGATCTTCTAAAGGCCTCAACATGTCTTCAATTGCAGAATAAACCTCTTCACTTGTTTCAATTTGTTTCTGTAGTGTTTTTTGTCTAATTCTCTTCCAATTGATTTCATCAAACTTTTCTGGGTCATAAAAACCTTCGTTTACCAATGTCCAAGCATCAAGTACTAATTGCTTGCTATCACTAAGAGCATTTACTCTTTCAATGAATAGAAAATTATTAGAAAAAATACTGAACATTAGTACAACGATCAATATTTTAATTGTTAAAAGTTTGTTAAAAGATGAATTCATTGGGTTAAGTGTTAACACCAAGTATAAGAATTTTAAGTAAGCTCTTTATATCAAAGCTAATTTTTTTTTGGATGGCGAATTCTTCATCTGTTTATGACTGGTTTCAAGAGAGACTTGAAATTCAAGACATAACTGACGACGTAACTTCCAAGTACGTACCCCCTCACGTAAATATTTTTTATTGTTTAGGAGGCATAACTTTAGTATGCTTCCTAATTCAATTTGCAACAGGCTTTGCAATGACTTTTTACTATAAGCCCACTGTTACTCAAGCTTACAACTCAGTTAGTTATCTGATGACAGATGTAAGTTTTGGATGGTTAATAAGATCTGTGCATAGATGGAGTGCATCAATGATGGTTTTGATGTTAATTCTTCACGTTTTTAGGGTATATCTTACAGGCGGCTTCAAAAGACCTAGAGAACTAACTTGGGTTACAGGTGTAGTAATGGCAGTTATAACAGTTGCTTTTGGAGTTACAGGATACTCCTTACCTTGGGATCAGGTCGGTTATTGGGCAGTAAAGATTGTTTCGGGTGTACCTGCTGCAATTCCAGTTATAGGTGATTTTATGGTTGAACTACTAAGAGGTGGAGAAAGTGTTGGACAATCTACTCTTACGAGATTCTACAGTCTTCATACTTTTGTCTTACCTTGGTCATTAGCAGTTTTTATGCTCATGCACTTTTTAATGATTCGTAAACAGGGGATCTCAGGTCCTTTGTAAATCCCTATACTTAAACTATTATCAGATTTTCATATGTCTACGTTAAAAAAACCAGATCTATCTGATCCAAAATTGAGAGCAAAATTAGCTAAAGGTATGGGCCATAATTATTATGGTGAGCCAGCTTGGCCAAATGATTTATTATATATTTTCCCTGTAGTTATTTTAGGAACTATTGCCTGTGTGGTTGGACTAGCAGTTCTTGATCCTGCAATGTTAGGAGATAAAGCAAATCCATTTGCAACACCTTTGGAAATACTACCTGAATGGTATCTCTATCCAGTTTTTCAAATTCTTAGGGTAGTGCCTAATAAACTTTTAGGTATTGCACTTCAAACATTAATTCCTCTTGGATTAATGATTTTGCCTTTCATCGAAAATGTTAATAAATTTTCTAATCCCTTTAGAAGACCTATAGCAATGTCTGTTTTCTTGTTTGGAACTTTTTTGACAATATATCTTGGTATTGGTGCATGTTTGCCGATTGATAAATCACTAACTTTGGGATTATTTTAATTTTAAATCTTAAACATATCTAAGTCTTTACTGCCCTCTCTAAGGAAGTGATTCATTAACAAAAAACCAACAATTGTCCAAGTTTGGTAAGTTCTTGATTGTTGGCCAACCCAAGTACCTGTAGGTCCATCAAAATATTCTGCCCATTCTTGCTTGGGTAATTGATTAAGTTGACACCAATATGACTCCTCTATTAATGATTTCATCTCTTCCATAAGAATCACGTCATAAGAATCATAATTTTTTTGGTGCAACAATACTGCTGTACTAAAAAACCAAAGTAAACTTGGCCAATGACCGCCATTATGGTAACTCCATGGCCAATTCTTAGGATCCGAACCAGTTTTATTTTGCCATTCTTCAACATCCATATGAGGATGACAAATTCGCATAGGCATTTGAGCCATTAAATGCTGTCTGTTATGCAAAACTAATCTAAATAGAGCTCTTTGTTCTGCAGGGGGGAGTACTCCAAACATACAGGCTAAAGAATTCCCTAAACTATAGAACCGAAAGTCAGGTCTTCCTGTTCTTATATTCCCTATTAGATAACCGCCTCTATTCTCTAACCAATCTTGAAGCCATGAAGGGACAACCTGAGGTTGCACGTTAAATTCGTTGAAGTGTTGATCATCTCCATATTGCTCAGTTGGCCTTCTTCTTAAAACTTGCATTGTTTGACTTGTAACCCAATAATGTTTTAAGAGAAAACTTCCTAAATCTTTAACCCATTGATTTGTAAGAATGAGTCTTTGATCTAAAAGTCTACTTACATGATCTGCACGGCTTAGTTCCATTAAATTTATACAACTTTTCAAACATCCATGAAGTAAAACTTCAACTTCAAGAGGTGCTCCCCATACGTCCATAGGTCTATCAATCATAAATGCGCAATCTGGTACAAAAAGTACAGGAGTTCCCTCAAATGTTGGATGTAGAACTAGATCTAGTAAAAGTTGAATACCTCTTTGAACGCTTTGACTTTTCCCGAAGGCATAATCACCACTTTTATTGACATAATACCAACATAATATGGGCCACCATAAACTTGCATCAGCTGAAGTAATCCTACCTATTGATCTTTGACCATAGTCTCCAATGAGCTTCCCTTTTTCTTCAACGAAACTAGTAGGAAATACTCCCCGAGTTTGATAATTAGTGCTTTGCAACTCGAGGCATACGCTCAGGAACCTTTTGACAATTTCGTACCTTTTTTGGGTAATGAGGTAAATCATTACTGGAACATTATCTCTTAAAAATATTTCCCCATAATTTAACTTTTTATTTTTTGTTGGGTGTTCTAGTGCTGCAACACTGCCTACTAGCTCTCCAGAAATTTCGACTAAAGTCCTTTCGAAGTGTTTTTTTGCATTTGTTACAATTTTCTCTTCATCCGAACTAGGCCTTACTCTTAAATTTTTTTGACTAAATCTTTCTGCCATTTTATTGAAAATCCTTTTATTTAAAGCCTAGTTTGTGAAGTCAATATTTAACAAAAATAAAATTAATAAAAAAATTATGTATTAATGGTTGCATAATTACGGTCAAATGGTTTAGTATTTTCTTCTGGGCAAAAAATTTAATTTTTGCATTACTTTAATTCTATCTAAAGTTTTGATTTTAGGTATAAAAGGAGTTTTTTGAAATTTCAAGTATATCTTTAGATTTCATCCAGTGAAAGGGTTTCCCCCTTTTAAATTGGTCATTTTTATTAAATTTGACCTAGCACCTAGAAAATTTAAAAACTTAGGAACTGATGCTTTTATTGCGTCAAGAGTAACTGAATTTTTTTAGTTATTTCAAGATGTACATGCAATAAAGGTGTGAGGTCCCGTCAAGAATATATTAAATGTCATCAATTGCTAACTTTAGTTTTGATGCAAACGGATCTGAGATCTTGGAAAGTCACTTTAGAAATATTTTTAATGTGCACTCAATGTAATCCTTATCATTTAAGGAGGCTGAAACTAAATATAAAAAAAATGAAATTTTTTATTTGGATAAAGCAATTCAATTTGAGTAGATTTATCTACAAAAGGATTTGAACACAACGGAGAGTTTGATCCTGGCTCAGGATGAACGCTGGCGGCGTGCTTAACACATGCAAGTCGAACGAACCTTCGGGTTAGTGGCGGACGGGTGAGTAACGCGTGAGAATCTGCCCTCAGGAGGGGGATAACGGTTGGAAACGACCGCTAATACCCCATATGCCTATTGGTGAAATGAATTTCGCCTGAGGATGAGCTCGCGTCTGATTAGCTAGTTGGTGAGGTAATGGCTCACCAAGGCTTCGATCAGTAGCTGGTCTGAGAGGATGATCAGCCACACTGGGACTGAGACACGGCCCAGACTCCTACGGGAGGCAGCAGTGGGGAATTTTCCGCAATGGGCGAAAGCCTGACGGAGCAACGCCGCGTGAGGGACGAAGGCCTCTGGGCTGTAAACCTCTTTTCTCAAGGAAGAAGATATGACGGTACTTGAGGAATAAGCCACGGCTAATTCCGTGCCAGCAGCCGCGGTAATACGGGAGTGGCAAGCGTTATCCGGAATTATTGGGCGTAAAGCGTCCGCAGGCGGCTTTTCAAGTCTGCTGTTAAAACGTGGAGCTTAACTCCATCATGGCAGTGGAAACTGAAAGGCTTGAGTATGGTAGGGGCAGAGGGAATTCCCGGTGTAGCGGTGAAATGCGTAGATATCGGGAAGAACACCAGTGGCGAAGGCGCTCTGCTGGGCCATTACTGACGCTCATGGACGAAAGCCAGGGGAGCGAAAGGGATTAGATACCCCTGTAGTCCTGGCCGTAAACGATGAACACTAGGTGTCGGGGGAATCGACCCCTTCGGTGTCGTAGCTAACGCGTTAAGTGTTCCGCCTGGGGAGTACGCACGCAAGTGTGAAACTCAAAGGAATTGACGGGGGCCCGCACAAGCGGTGGAGTATGTGGTTTAATTCGATGCAACGCGAAGAACCTTACCAGGGTTTGACATCCTGCGAACCTCTTAGAAATTTGAGGGTGCCTTCGGGAATGCAGTGACAGGTGGTGCATGGCTGTCGTCAGCTCGTGTCGTGAGATGTTGGGTTAAGTCCCGCAACGAGCGCAACCCACGTTTTTAGTTGCCAGCATTTAGTTGGGCACTCTAGAAAGACCGCCGGTGATAAACCGGAGGAAGGTGTGGATGACGTCAAGTCATCATGCCCCTTACACCCTGGGCTACACACGTACTACAATGCTACGGACAAAGGGCAGCAAACTCGCGAGAGCTAGCAAATCCCATAAACCGTGGCTCAGTTCAGATCGTAGGCTGCAACTCGCCTACGTGAAGTAGGAATCGCTAGTAATCGCAGGTCAGCATACTGCGGTGAATACGTTCCCGGGCCTTGTACACACCGCCCGTCACACCATGGAAGTTGGCCATGCCCGAAGTCGTTACTCCAACCCTTGTGGAGGAGGACGCCGAAGGTGGGGCTAATGACTGGGGTGAAGTCGTAACAAGGTAGCCGTACCGGAAGGTGCGGCTGGATCACCTCCTAACAGGGAGACAACAAAATGTTAAATATTAATTTTGTCACCTTAGGTCGATCGGTATCTCACATTCTTGATTTATTAAGGATTTCATTTTCTAAGTTTTTTCTAGGTCACACCCATTACTTTCCCTGGGCCATTAGCTCAGGTGGTTAGAGCGCACCCCTGATAAGGGTGAGGTCCCTGGTTCAAGTCCAGGATGGCCCATATCTCTATGTTGGGGGTATAGCTCAGTTGGTAGAGCGCCTGCTTTGCAAGCAGGATGTCAGCGGTTCGAGTCCGCTTACCTCCACTGATCACCACCTCTTCCATAATTTTATAGAAGGGAATTGTTTTTGAGTTGTGATCTAATTCTGAACGACTCTAGCTTCTTAATTAAATTAATTTAACTTATTAAGATGCTGGACTCATTGAATTAATTTCATTGTTTTCAGAGAACCTTGACAACTGCATAGTTTATTTTTAAAGACAATAAGCATCTTTAATGATGCAGATTTATTATTTGTGCGAATGCATTAATAACAATTCTATTAAGCTGATGCTTCAATTTTTTGAAGTTATTGGTCAAGCTACAAAGGGCTCACGGAGGATACCTAGGCACACAGAGGCGATGAAGGACGTGGTTACCTGCGATAAGTCTCGGGGAGTTGGAAGCACACTTTGATCCGGGAATTTCCGAATGGGGCAACCCCATGTACGGCCAACTGAATATATAGGTTGGTGCGAGCTAACCCAGCGAACTGAAACATCTTAGTAGCTGGAGGAAGAGAAAGTAAATAACGACTCCCTCAGTAGCGGCGAGCGAACGGGGAATAGCCCAAACCGATAGTCTTGACTATCGGGGTTGTGGGACAGCAATATGGATCAATAAGTCTAGAAGAAACGTTTGAATGGCGTGCCACAGAGGGTGAAAGCCCCGTAATCGAAAGATAAGTTGACCTAGCTGTATCCCGAGTAGCACGGAGCACGTGGAATTCCGTGTGAATCTGCGAGGACCACCTCGTAAGGCTAAGTACTACTGTGTGACCGATAGTGAAACAGTACCGCGAGGGAAAGGTGAAAAGAACCCCGGGAGGGGAGTGAAATAGAACATGAAACCGTGAGCTTACAAGCAATGGGAGCCCGACTAATCGGGTGACCGTGTGCCTGTTGAAGAATGAGCCGGCGACTTATAGGCACTGGCGGGTTAAACCGGAAATGGTGGAGCCACAGCGAAAGCGAGTCTTAATAGGGCGTATGTCAGTGTTTATAGACCCGAACCCTGGTGATCTAACCATGGCCAGGATGAAGCTTGGGTGATACCAAGTGGAGGTCCGAACCGACTGAAGTTGAAAATTCAGCGGATGAGCTGTGGTTAGGGGTGAAATGCCAATCGAACCAGGAGCTAGCTGGTTCTCCCCGAAATACGTTGAGGCGTAGCGTCTAGTGCTCCAGCAGGGGGGTAAAGCAACCATTTCGGTGCGGGCTGCGAAAGCGGTACCAAATCGATATGAACTCTGAATACCCTGTGTGTAACTAGGCAGTCAGACTGTGGGGGATAAGCTCCATAGTCAAGAGGGAAACAGCCCAGACCGCCAGCTAAGGTCCCAAAATTAACGCTAAGTGATAAAGGAGGTGGGATTGCCCAGACAACCAGGAGGTTTGCCTAGAAGCAGCCATCCTCAAAGGAGTGCGTAATAGCTCACTGGTCGAGCGATCCTGCGCCGAAAATGAACGGGGCTAAGCGTTATACCGAAGCTGCGGATAAATTTATTTATGGTAGGGGAGCGTTCTATGTAGGGTGAAGCGTTAGCGTAAGCGGGCGTGGACAGCATAGAAGTGAGAATGTCGGCTTGAGTAGCGAAAACATGGGTGAGAATCCCATGCCCCGAAACCCTAAGGGTTCCTCCGGCAGGCTCGTCCGCGGAGGGTTAGTCTGGACCTAAGGCGAGGCCGAAAGGCGTAGTCGATGGATAACAGGTCAATATTCCTGTACCAGATGTGTTTTGAGAAGGGGGACGGAGAAGGCTAGCCAGGCCAGATGTTGGTTACTGGTTCAAGCGTTCGAGGCTTTGAGAGATGGAGAAAACATCTTGAGCTAAGGCGTGAGTACGAGCTGCTACGGCAGCGAAGTTGGTGATGTCATGCTTCCAAGAAAAGCCCTATACTCGTTAAAACACAAATGCCAGTACCCGAAACCGACACAGGTGGGGTGGTAGAGAATACCGAGGGGCGCGAGATAACTCTCTCTAAGGAACTCGGCAAAATGGCCCCGTAACTTCGGGAGAAGGGGTGCCAGCGAGAGCTGGTCGCAGTGAAGAGGCGCAAGCGACTGTTTACCAAAAACACAGGTCTCCGCTAAGTCGCAAGACGATGTATGGGGGCTGACACCTGCCCAGTGCCGGAAGGTTAAGGAAGCTGGTTAGCTTTTAGTGAAGCTGGCGACTGAAGCCCCGGTGAACGGCGGCCGTAACTATAACGGTCCTAAGGTAGCGAAATTCCTTGTCGGGTAAGTTCCGACCCGCACGAAAGGTGTAACGATTTGCGCGCTGTCTCGGAGAGAGGCTCGGCGAAATAGAATTGTCTGTGAAGATGCGGACTACATACACCCGGACAGAAAGACCCTATGAAGCTTTACTGTAGTTTGATATTGTGCTCGGGCTCTGAATGCGCAGAATAGGTGGGAGACGTTGAAATAGTGCTTGTGGGTACTATTGAGTCATCGGTGAGATACCACTCTTTTAGAGCTAGGGTTCTAACGCTTACCCGTTATCCGGGAAGCGGACATTATCTGATGGGCAGTTTGACTGGGGCGGTCGCCTCCTAAAAGGTAACGGAGGCGCACAAAGGTTCCCTCAGGCTGGTTGGAAATCAGTCGTTGAGTGCAAAAGCAGAAGGGAGCTTGACTGTGAGACCTACAAGTCGAACAGGGACGAAAGTCGGTTTTAGTGATCCGACGGTTCTGCGTGGAAGGGCCGTCGCTCAACGGATAAAAGTTACTCTAGGGATAACAGGCTGATCTCCCCCAAGAGTTCACATCGACGGGGAGGTTTGGCACCTCGATGTCGGCTCATCGCAACCTGGGGCTGAAGTCGGTCCCAAGGGTTGGGCTGTTCGCCCATTAAAGCGGTACGCGAGCTGGGTTCAGAACGTCGTGAGACAGTTCGGTCCATATCCGGTGTATGCGCAGGAATATTGAGAGGATTTCTCCCTAGTACGAGAGGACCGGGAGGAACGCACCTCTGGTGTGCCAGTTATCGTGCCAACGGTAAACGCTGGGTAGCCATGTGCGGAGTGGATAACCGCTGAAAGCATCTAAGTGGGAAGCCCACCTCAAGATGAGTATTGCCATGGCTTAAGCCAGTAAGGTCACGGGAAGAACACCCGTTGATAGGCTCTACGTGGAAGCTTGGTAACAAGTGCAGCGGAGGAGTACTAATAGACCGAGGGCTTGACCAAATAAACTTAATTTATTGTTTTTAATTTATATGATTTTCTATGCAGTTCTCAAGGTTCACACTATCCTGGTGTTCATGGCGGTGTGGACCCACTCCGATCCATCTCGAACTCGGTTGTGAAACGCATCAGCGGCGAAAATATTTAGGGGGTAGCCCCTTGAGAAAATAGCTCAATGCCAGGTAAAAATATTTAAAAGAGTTTACTTTTCTTGAGTAAGCTCTTTTTTATTTTTGGCATTTAGGACACCAATGTGTACTTCTTCCAGTTATTTTTTGCCTTTTAATTAAATTTCCACATTTATAGCATTCTTTACCAGTTCTCCTGTAGACATTTGTCTGTAAACCAAAATTTCCATTTTCTCCTTCCAAGTCTCTAAAATCACTAAATGTAGTCCCACCAGAACCTATACTTTTTTTTAATACATTTACAATTGATTCTTTGAGCTTGATTAACTCATACTTCTTTATTGTTTGAGCTTCCCTAAAAGGTGAGATACCAGCCGAGTATAAACTTTCATCAGCATATATATTACCTATACCTGCCACTATTGTTTGATCTAATAAAATAGCTTTTATAGATCTTGTTCTTTTTGAAATAACTTTCTTAAGGTATTTTGTATCAAATTCTTTAGAAAATGGTTCTGGACCTAATGAGCCTAATCCTTTGATTATTTTATTGGGCGATAACTCTTGCTTAATCCACCACATTTGGCCAAAACTTCTTACGTCTATGTATCTAAGCTCATTATTGTTTTTATCGAAAATTCTTATTCTTGTATGTTTACAGGGCGGAGTTAAGTTATCTATAAATTTGAAATATCCAGTCATTCTTAAATGAACTACAAGAAACCCATTATGTTTTAATCTAATTTTTTTATTAATTTGAATATTCTCATTTTCAATTTTTTTTAGTTCAGCTATTAAATATTTTCCTCTCCTATTCCATTTGTATAAAAGCGAGTTCTTAAGTCCCTCAATAAATTCTTCCTTATTAGGAGGGAATGCTACTGTTGAATCCCTACAAACTTCTACTTTTTTTACAATAAAGTTATAAAGTTTTTGCTCTAAACCTCTTCTAACAGTTTCTACTTCAGGTAACTCTGGCAATTATTTAAGCTTTCTCTAATTCACTTTCAGCAAAATTATTTGTGTTTGCTCCTCCATCAGTTCCGCTGATACCTGCGTAATTTACTTTATCGAATCTAACTACGCAATTATATTTAATCCCTGATGTATCAACTGAAGCAACTTTACCTATTTCGTTGTACCAATATGATTCAGGTCTTTTTACTCTTACGAGATCTCCTCTTGAAATTGCCATTACTATTAATTTAACTATTTAAAGAATAACCCATCATTAAAAATCTTAGACAAATTATTCACACATATTAATTAAAGTTCTAACAAAAATCATTTATTAAATTTTGCTCGAATTCTTCCTTGGGAGGCTCACCTCCCCTCCATTTTCTGCCTGGGATTCTTACATCTAATTCATTCTTATCGCAATTGATTGAAAGAATAAGTTTTTTATTTTCCTGATTTAGTATATTTAAAACTTTTCTACTTTTAATTTTTTTATATGATTTACTTTGGATAATTATTGGACCATAAATTTGTTTATCTATTTGAAGTAATTCATTATTTTTCTTATTTTTAATTATTTGAAAATTTTCTGAACTAATTGGTTTGTTTTTGTTTAAGAGGAGTTTTTGCCCAACTGTTATAGAATCTGGATTCTTGAGATTATTAATTTCTATCAAATATTTTAAATTTAACTTGTATTTGTTTGATATCTCAGTAAGTGTTTCACCTATTTGAACAAGATGATAATTATTTATTAAATCTGATTGTTTTGTAGGATTTTCTGTAGATTCAGAGATAATAAGATTTTGGCCAACAAAGATATAATTTTCATCTTTTAAGTTATTCAATTTAATAATTAAATCTTTATTTATTAAATAGAATTTTGAAATACTTGAAACTGTATCTCCGCTTTTTACGATATGAATTTTTTTTATTTCAGTTTTTTCTTCAGTTATTGATTTTTTTCTAACAATATTCTCGATTTTATTAGTTCCTTGATCAATATTCTTTTCGGACTTTATAGAGGAGTGATTAAACAAATTAAGTAGAATTGTAATTACTAAAAATACTAATTTCATTAACTTCTCATTTTATTTAAAGATAGTCTCTTAATTAAAAATCGCTAGGGTTTTGAAAACAATTTAATTAATTTAAATTTTAAAAATAAACTTTAAAAATTTCTTAACTCTTTTGTAGGGAGGGTACCTAAGATCTAAATCAAATAAAAAACCTTTAAAAGACATAGATTTTTGATTTGAAAAATTTCGAAAACCTTCTTCTCCATGAAATTTACCAATACCACTATGCCCAACACCACCAAAAGGTAAATTTGGAATAAGTACTGGTAACATAACATCATTGATGCAAATACTTCCTGAGC
This sequence comes from Prochlorococcus sp. AG-347-N23, assembly GCA_003281125.1. Classification (GTDB taxonomy): domain Bacteria; phylum Cyanobacteriota; class Cyanobacteriia; order PCC-6307; family Cyanobiaceae; genus Prochlorococcus_A. Next base: position 13,421 of record QCCW01000004.1, read on the forward strand.
TGGTCACTTTTGAAATATAATTATGAATTTTTTTATTGCCTCCAAATAAGTAGATTGCCAATGGTTTTGATGTTTGATTAATTTGTTTCAGAGCGGATTCTTTATTTTCTATCCCAATTATTGGCAGTAAAGAACAGAATAGTTCTTTTTGTAAAATATCTGTTTCTTCTAATTTTGTTTTCAAAATTGTAGGAGATATTTTTAACTTTTTCTTATTAAAAGTGCCTCCAAATAAAATTCTTTTTTCTTTTTTATATCTTTTCAGAATTTCTACAGTCGATGAAAATTGCTTTTTCTCTAATTTAGATAAGTTTTCGGAAATAATTGGATTATCTCCGTAAAAACTTACTATGTATTTCTTTAATTTTTCTATAAAAATATTTTCAATTTCTTTATCTACAAAGATATGATTCGGAGCTATGCAGGATTGACCAGAATTAAAAAATTTGCCCCAAACAATTCTTTTAGCAGCAACTTCTAAATTTGCATTTTTGAAAATAATTACAGGATTTGTTCCGCTTAACTCAAGAGTTAATGGAGTTAAGTTTTTTGAAGCCAATTTCATTATAGATCTTCCAGTTTCAGTACTTCCTGTAAAAAATATGTGGTCAAAATTTTTTTCAATTAATTTTATGGATTGTTTATAGTCCCCCTCTACTGTCATTAGGACATCTTTACGGAAATATTTGGAAGTAAGCTTTTTAATAAGTTTTGAAGTCTCAGGACATTTCTCTGATGGTTTTATAACTGCAGTATTTCCTGCTGAGAAAATATTTACCAATGGCTTTAAAACATAAAGTAATGGATAATTATAAGGACCAAGAATTAAGATACACCCAAGAGGTTCATAAATAACTTTGGAGGATGATGGAAATAGATAAAAAGGTGTATCAATCTTTTTTGGTCGCATCCAAGAATTGAGTTTCTTTTTTATGAGTGAAATTTCTTCTTTCACTAAAAGGATTTCAGAAAGTCCCTCAATTTCGGATTTACCTAGATCAACAAAAAGTGATTTTATTATCTCTTTTTTATTTTCATCCAATAGTTTTGACACTATATTGAGATGTTGGATCCGCCATTTTATATCTTCCGTTTTACCAGTGAGAACTGTATTTTTTAATTTATTAATGTCTTCTAAATGAAATTTATCAGAAATTTTCATTTTATTCCTATGAATAGTATTAAATATATCAGAGGATAAATTTTAAATAACTAAGATTTTTAGCCACTGAAATCAAAGAGAATGTTTTATGAGAAATAATCAAATTTATTAATATTAACTTTAATAATTAAAAAATTTCTTGGTTAGTATATTTCTATGAGGGAAAAATTTTCAATTAGATTGATATCAATAAATGAAATACCAGAGGTCACAAAATGGGCAAGTTTAGAAGGATTTTCTCCTGGAATGGATGATGTATCAATTTATAGAAATACAGATAAACAAGGGGTATGGGTAGCTTGTCTCGACAATAATCCTATAGGTTCTATTGCGTGTATAAAATATAATTCCTCGTATGGTTTTATAGGTTTATTTATCGTTAAAAAAGAATTCCGAAATAATGGATATGGAGTGAGATTATGGAAACATGCCCTCGAATATTTAAAAAATATTGACTGTATTGGTCTTGAGGCTGCCCCAGATAGATTGAATGATTACGCAAAGTGGGGGTTTAGAAAATCTTCTATTACAAATCGATGGAAATTAAATGGTTCTAAAGATTTGCCATTGAGAAATTTCTATAAAGATCAATTTCATTCTTTTAAAGTTGTCCCGGGTAATAAAATTTCCGCTGAAGCGGTCTTAATTTATGATGCTCAAAGAGAACCTAGTCCTAGGCCACATTTTCTAAATGACTGGTTGAAAAATTCTCAAAGTAATGTCAGTGCAATTGTCGATAATAATGGGATGTGCCACGGATTTGGCAGGATAAGACCCTGTGTAATGGAGGATAATGAGCAAGGCTGGAGAATCGGACCTCTTTTAGCGGATACTCCACCACTTGCTGAATTATTAATAAGGGAGTTAATTGGTGATTTAGATGCCCAAATCTTATTGGATTGCTCTAATCTGAATCCTTATGCAAATTATCTTTTATCAAGTTTGGGATTCCAGGAAATATCAAAAACTTACAGAATGTATAAAGGCATTCAACCTCCCTGCCCAATGAATCAAGTATACGGGCTTGCCTGCTTGGAACTGGGTTAATTCCCTTTAAAGCGAGCATTTCCTCTTTTATTTTTGCAATAGTGAAGTAAGTTTGTTTGATTATCCATAAGCTTAACTTTCAGAGGATTTTAAAATTTTTTCTACAATATCTGCGTTGATTATAGTGATCTCTCCATTATCAATATTGGCAACTTGAAACAAGGTCCATGAATTTGGATTTCTAGCTCCTCCAATACAGTCGATAACTTGACCGACCCAATAATTTTTAGTTTTTTCATTAGTGTTTTCGCAATTTTCTTTTTTAATTGCGACATAATCACCAGGCCTAACGAAAAGAAATTCATGAGTTGCTGAGCTCACAATAAATACCTATTAGTATATAAGTACTATAGTAAGTTATTAGATTTGTTGCCGAACTTTGAGTTATTTAGCAAACTATAAGTAATTCAAAAAAAAAATGGGATCAACTGAAATTGCTATATTTTCAACATTATTGGGGTTGATTTTAGCTTTAACTGACGCTTATGTAGAAAGAAATATTCCTGGATAATATTTTCAATTCATTTCTTAAACTAAATAAGATTTAAGCTGGTCTAATATGTCAGCACGGTTGGAAACTAATTTTGTAAATATTAAATATATCAACCCTCCCATTGCGAGTCTTCCGTTGATTTTCTCTAACTGCTTTAGTTTTCTTAACAAATTACTATTGCTATTAGACAGAATTTAAACGGTATGGAAAATAAAAAAGTATTGATTACTTCAAAATTAAAAAAAAAATATAGAAATATTATTTCAAGCTCGAATTAAATTTATAGCCAAGCTTCTTTCATCTCAAGATAAAGTCTTTCACTCTCAGCAGAATTAATTTTGCTGTCTGAATAGGATTGTTGCTGTTGCTGTTGCTGTTGCTGAGTTGAGTTAGTATTAGGGTTTTGGACTTCGCTCATTAGAGGAAAAGAAATTTGTGTTAATTCTCTCATATTTAGAGCTTTTTTTGTCAACTTAAATTCTTAAATTTTATTTAAATTTTTTATGTTGTTAATTTTTTCCTATTTTGAGTGAATTTACTTCGCTACAGTAGTTTTGGTATATAGGAATTTAACTTCCCAATATACAATTCCTAGGAAGATAGCACTTGCAATAATAATTTCAGAAATGGCTAACATTTTATTTTTCAGCTCTATTTAATTTTGGTATTAATTAACACATAATGCAATAGGTACTAATTACATTGAAGATTTTCAAAAATCTTATTTAATAAAATAACGCGTCGAAATAATATAAAATTTTAAGTAAGATACATATTTTTTTCGTGGGAAATTTAATAAATTCAACAACCCTTATACCTTTAATACCTTTATTAACCTCTTTATTTATTCTTATTTTATTGGCGAGTTTTAACAGAACACTTAATAGGTTAACAAAACCAGTTACTGCACTGGTTGCATTATCTTTATTAAGTTCTGCTTTTATAAGCTCATTTGACTATTTTAAGAAAATAGAAGAAGAATTAGTTTTATCTGAATTTCTCAAATTTTTTGAAACAAAAAATTTAGTTGTACATCTCAATTTAGTAAATGAAAAAATTATAATTTTTTTCTCATTAATGATGATATTAATTATTGGAATATCTTTTTATAAATTGCCTAGAAAAAAAGGTTATGTCTCATTGATGATTAGCCTAGGATTAATTTCTTCTTCGGTGATGTTCTCAATATTGCTAATAGATTTCTCAGCACTTATCTAAACTGTAGTAAGCATTGACAAAGCTTCGTTAAGTTCTTGAACATGATTTAATTCATCTTGAGCTATTTCTTTTATTTTTTGATCATTTGGATTATCTATTAAATATTTGGAATAAGTTTCAAATGCATGTTCTTCAATTTTTATGTTGACATCATAAGCATTTGCTGGAGAGAGGAAATAATAAAAAACCATGATCCAGTAATAGACAAGCACAAGGTGTCTCGCAAAAAATCTATCAATCCAAAACCTATCTCCTCCTCTTTTCTCCATTTCTTTAAGATGCTCAGTTTCGTTAATAGCTTGATAAAAATGTTCTTTCATTAAAATCATTGTTTTCTCATTTTTAATTCCTAGGGATTCTTTAAAATGAAGAACTGAAAGAAATGCAAAATAGGGTGATCTAGCTATAACTTCTAAAACCCAAAATCTTTGTAAAGATCTACCAGAGTATATGAAGTCTAAGAAGTTGACTGTAATATTCAAAATCAAAGAATTTAATTTCTTCATAAATTTAGTTTTTCTTTAAGTATAATTACTCATTCGCTCGAGGGCTATAACGTATTGAAGTAATTAAACAAAAATTAATATTTATAGTCTAAAAATTGTTACTTCCATTGAAATATTTTTTTTTCATGCATTAATTGGATAGATAAAAATTTTATATGACAATTACTGAAAAAATTGCAAATGCCAAAAAGAGGATTGATGAATTAGAAAGACTTATAAAATATTGGAATGATTCAGATCATGATGAGGCAAAAATAGTAAATTTTACAAGGAACATTGAAAATAAAGTTGCTTAGATTGTGATTATTAAGGCTGATTAACTTTATCTACTTAAAGTGATTTAAAATCTTGGAGGTTTGAATATTTTTTAATTTATAAATAGAGCAATTAAACCTATTCTCAAAAACGGTAAGGAAGAAATAATCTAAAAGAAAAATCAATATGAAAACCTTTTCCAAAAAATATTTAGTGCCGGTTAAATTTATACCGTGGTTTTTTTGGGTATTTATATCTTTTATGAGTATATATTTGTGTAAGATAGCCTGGGTAAATTGAATAATTATCGAATCTAGCTTCTCCTTAGCCAACCAGGAGCACCGCCAAACCAATCCGATATATCATCTTCATTTGGGTTGAAATGATTTTCTTTATCTAGTCCATCTATTCCAAATGATTGTAAGAGGCTATCAACCCCCCCATCATTTTTTGTACCATTCCTTCTAAAGCTGTTAGCTTTTTTGAGCCAAAGAGAAATTGTCGAATTATGGTGTGCAAATTTCTCAACATATATCCGTTCTTCTAATGTAATAGATTTATCTTGAGCAATTTTTTTGATTATTCCTTGGATCTTAAGTCTTTTTGCATTACTAAGAAGCATTTTTTGGTCAGTTCATTATCTTTTTTATAGGGAGGATTACTAAATATATCTTGTCAATGTTAATTTCAACAAATTAACTATTTCAAGAGGTTTTTAAGCAAGAAAAGTCTTAAGACACTAAAAAAAGGGATAAATAAGTTACGGATGATACTTTTATTCATTTATCAAACTTATAATTCCTAAAAATTAGATAAAAAAAATCAATCCATTCTCAAAGACTTTTTAAAATTAAGAAAAAGTAGATACAAAGTTGCGTAATAGTAAATCTGTACTATTATTAGTACAGATGTATTATTAAGATATGAAAGTGATTTCATCTTCTCCTTATGCCCCTTTTAATTCAAAAGAGTGGAATTCTCTAATAAGCAAAAATGTAAAGTTTGAAAATACTCCAATAAAGATTCAAAAAAAATTTTATAGAACTTTTACTTTAAAAAAGGTCGAAAACGAAAAACTCTTGCAAAAGAAGAATGAATTGCATCAACAAATGCAACTTGTATTCGGATAGAAAAATATTAAATAAAATCTTTTTATTGAATATTATTTTACGAGATCCAATTTTTTGTTAGATTAGTAGAAATATAAGAAGGATTTAATTTGGCTGTAGATCGAGAACTTTTAAAGGAAGTTACCCAAGAACTTTGGAATACCGTAAAAAAACTAAGACCTGAAATAGATCGGCAAACTCGACTTCAATTAGTTTTAAAGGCCTTATTAACTATTGGAGATTTGCCAGATCAAATGCAAGCTGCCATGGTAGTAGGTGTTTGTGCTGAATTGGATAAGAGTGATGTTGAAACTAATTCACAAACTAAAAATTCCAGCGAAGTTGATACTTCTACAGGCAGAAAAGTAGTTAGAAGAAGTTCAGCTAAGTAAACCTTAAACTATCATCCTTTAATTTTCTTTGACTCGTTTTTATTAATTCTATTGAATAGGTAATATGAAATTACAAGTAAGAGAGGAACAAATATTGAATGTAAAGTCATCATTAATTCTATTTGGCCCATTCCAATAAGATTTGACTCGCTTGGAAGTTGTTCTGACCAAGTGCCAACTAAATGCCAGGCTTGAGGAATTGATAAGAAAAACATATAAGAGCTATAAGTTAAGTTTATGTTCAGACAAAGAATATCATTATTGAACGTTTTTACTGTCTTTATTCTTATTTCTTAACTAAGTATTTGTTGAGTTATAAAAAATAACTTGATTCATAAATTTATTTTCTTAAGAAGAGTTTTAAATTCTTTTTTACCAATAATTTTTTCAGCTGCGTAAGCACCACTTGCTGAAACAGCAGGAATTCCAATACCTGGAAATGTACTTGCACCGCAAGTAAATAAATTTTTCACTGGAGTTTTACAGCCTGGGAAAAGACCTTTTGCTGCAGATAATGCAGGGCCGTAGCTACCGCAATAGGTATTGGTGAATTTATTATGAGTGATTGGGGTTCCTAGCATCTTTAAATGAATCCTTTCATCTATATCAGGGATGAATTTTCGTACTGCTTTAAGGAATATTGAACATCTTTCTTCTTTCAAATTTCTATAGGTTAATTCCTTTGGATTTAGGTTTTCCCAAATTTCCCAGGGTTCATTTGCGGGAGTATATCCATGAAGAACATGTTTCCCTTCAGGAGCCATATTTTTATCTAAAACAGATGGGATTGAAAATACAGCTATATTTCTTTCTGCGGTTATACCTTTTTCCCACTCATCAACATGTATTGCATGTATTGGCAAATCTTCAAGACCATCAGCATCAAAACCTAGATGTATATGAAGGAAAGAATCACATTTATTAGGATTCAAAACTTTTGTATTCCATTTTTTTGAAATTTCATTTGGAATTAACTTTTTTAAATTCCAAACATCAGTATTCGTGACAACAGTTTCACAAATATAACTAGAACCATTATTAAGAGTTATACCTGTCGCTAAATTTTTATTGAAGTTAATTGACTTTACTCTGGAAGAGAGAATTAATTCTCCTCCATTTTTTTTAAATCCATTAATTAAAGCTTTTACTATAGATTCACTACCTCCTTTAGGGTATTCAAGGTATGAATTTGGTTCAAACCATTCGTTAAATAAAGTAGCCATAGCAGCTGTATTTGTATCATCCATTGACATACCACTTATCAAAAAGCTCAATAAATCAACCCAATTTCTGAGAAAAGGATCCTCTAAATGATTATTTACTAAATTCCCAAATCCCTTATTAATTTTTGGTATTTGATTGATGTTAGGTAAAAATTTTGAGGTTAAATTTATTAGATCTAAGAAATTTATTGATTCGGGAGAAAATGAGAGTAAAGGTATTTCATTTATTATTTGGCTAAGAGGTTTTATTTCGGAAATAAATGATTCCCATTCTTTAACAGATTTCTCACCTCTTAAAGTTTTAATTGTTTGTTTAAAAGGTTCTTCCCCTACATCAAGATTAAAATTGCCTTCTGGGACAATTACTTGCCAACCTTTGTATTGAAATAATTCAACTTTTTCATCGAGTATTTTAAGTATTTGCCCTAAGGGATTAGTTGTAGGCCATTTACCTATTCCACTCCACAATGAAGGACCTGATTCGAAAGTGTAACCATTTCTTTTGAAACTGTGGGCTACGCCTCCTGGCTGGGTATGAGCTTCACATATAAGAACTTTTTTACCTGATAAAGCGAGAATAGAACCACAACATAACCCACCTATTCCACTACCTATTATTACAACATCGTACTTTTCCATTAAATATTTGCTTTACTCTTCTCGTAAAACTAATTAGATTTAGACAAATGTATTAGTTGAAGTTGTAATACTAAGTACAACAGCTAGGAAAAATATGTAAGGAACTGCTTTTAGGGGGATGTATCCTTGGCTTTTAGAAATAAAATCCATTAATTTAGTTACTTTATGTAAACATAATAACGAGATCTTGTTCCTTATGTGTGCCATAAAATTATTTTTTTGGAAATATTTTGAAATAAAGAAATTTTTTTGGAGAGATTTTTTTCTAGGGACATTTTTTATGAAGTTATCTTAGTATTTGATTCTTAGATTAAAATCTATTATGAAACACTTTCCTGATATTGATGAGATAAAACTTTTAGAAAAAAATTCTCAAAAAAACGGTAGTGGAATTGTATATGAGGAATTGTTAGGAATATGGAAGTTTAAGTATGTATGGGGAAAGGAGTCAGATGAAATCAAAAATATAACCAGTTCTATTCTCCAAGTATTGTCGGCAAGACTCGAATTAAAAAGTAAAAATAAAGAGGATCAAATAAATTATGAAATAAAAAATTCAATTAATTTTGGATTATTAAATATTACTTTTATAGGCAGTGCAGAATTAAAAGGGCTTAGACCTTTATTGGCTTTTTATTTTGAAGAATTGAAAATTAGTATTAGTAGTTTTACAGTATTTGATAAGGAATTAAAAAAACCAGAAGAAAAAAAAATGCCTTTTTTCTCTCTTGTAGGAATTAGCACTAAAGATAATTGGTTATGTGCTCGAGGAAGAGGTGGAGGTCTTGCAATATGGGTTAAGTCTTAAATTAGTGATATTCTCCTGGATGATCTACCTTTCTTACGGTAACTTTATCAACTTTTTGTCCATTAAATCTTAAGAGATCATCTCCTGAAAAGTCATAACCTAAGCGTTGACCAATTAGTGCTACATCATCCGCTGTAGAGGATGATATAACCTGATTTTTTAAGTCTTCATCAGATTGCATTTTGATTAAAAATTTTCTTATTTCAGAAAAACTCATTACTAGAATTTGATTGATTGATGTTAAAGAAATTTATAAAATCTTTTTCTTAGTAAGAACAAGATAAATAGATAATCATTATAATATTTTTATGACTTATTTATTCCTCTACATAGTTGGCATAATTTTAATTTGGTGGACATATCGCGTTGGTTGGCTTGAGGCGCTCAAAACAGTAGTTAAAGTTATAGTTCCCTCAGCGCTTATTATTTTATTTAATATTAAAGCCGGAAGATTACTTTTTAAAAGTCCTGTAGTCGGTTTATTAAGCGCTTTGCCTACCTCTATTTTTATTTTTAGAGGTTCATTGCCTTTAGTTAGTTATATAAACAACTGGATTGAAAATAAAATAAATAAGTATGATGTTTCGGAAGTTATAGATACTGATTCTGTGCCTTTAGATGATTAATTTAATCAAAGCCAAGAAATAATTCTTTGTGTACAACAAGAACATCAAATAAAGATGTTCCATGAATAGGACTTAATGGGATTTTGTCTATATTCAATGCTTCTGCGCAAATTAAATGAGCATCCCATTTTGTATCGTGATCACTTATTTCAATTGACCACTCAATTACTTTTTTGAAATGATCTGGCATCTCCGAACCAATTTTTCTGCAAATTTGACATAGAACTGATAAAAGAGGAGGCTTTGATGGCCTTTTTAAATCTTTAATAAGACTAGGCTGTGTAAAAACACTCGTATAGCGAATGTAATCTATCAATTCATATTCTTCTTTAGTAAGAGCTGCTTTATCTAATGCTCTTTCAAATTCGTCTATGGGGGTTATGGGCCTATCTAAGATATTAGTTGTTGCTGTTTTCTTCATTTGAAAAATTCTCGTTTTCTGAATCTATTTTTTCTTGATTAATTTCATTTATTTGATCACTTTCTATAGATTTAGGAGATTCCTCTTTATCTTCTTCGTTCATAACTTGATCAATTTCATTTTGGAATTCATTCGACGCTTTTTTAAGACTTTTTAAAGTTTTACCAAGCTGTTTTCCTAATTCTGGAAGCTTTTTTGGACCAAAAATTAAAAGAGCTAAGATAAGTATTACAGTGACTTCAGGCAAACCTACACCAAAAATATTCATAGCAGGTAACTATTAAACTAATTAGGAAATCTATTATTAAATATAGTCAAATCATGTGAAAAATTCATTCTTGGAATAGCTTTATTAATATTAAAAAATTTTGGAAAATATTATTGTTACTAATACTCCTTTAAAGAAAACTAACCAAAGTAATTGATAATCACTCAATTTGAATTTTTTTTGGTACCAATTTATGAGAGTTTTATGTTTATCTATTAATTTTCTCATTTTCACCGAGATTATTTTATTTACTACTAACACATATTTTATCTTAATTTCTTCTATTATTATTTTAGAAAACCTAGATTCAACTCAAATAAGATTATTTTTTTAAATTTTAATCTTTTTATAAATTAATTTTTCTAGTTTATTAAAACTATTCTCTTAAAATTAATACTTTAAAAAATGAAGTACTTATTCGTTGTTATTAACCTATCTTTTTTAATTTATCCAGCTCAAGCCGTCACTACAAAAATGTTTAAAGTATTGGATACTTGTGCAAGATATCGACTTAGTGAGATTAATGCTAATGAGGCTATAGAAAAACTAAAATTAAAATCTACGAACTCTTCCACCAATCAGCCAAAGGACCTAGTAAAAAAATATTGCTCAGTATTTACTCCAAATGAAAAAATTGAATTTTAATCTTAGTAATGCATATTTAATTATTCTTTTTTGAATAATCTTTAGCTTTGTTACGTATTTCTTTAACTTTTTTAAAATTAGTTATTTTTAAGTTAAAAATAACTCCCAAAAAAAGGATAAGAAATAAAAAAATATAAATTATTAATTCCATAATATTGAATTAATAATTTCACCCTAGTTTATTTTAATAATTTTTTAGTATCTTTTAAAACAAAAAAACTGACTTGAATATCAGTTATTTATTTTAAGGCCACAAAAAAAACATATTAACCTCTAATATGAAGATTTACAAGAATTATTGTGCAGATTGGAGATAAAATTCCAGAATTTTCTTTACTGGATCAAAATGGAGTTAAAAGATCAAATAAGGGATTAAAAAATCCACTTGTTTTGTTTTTTTATCCAAAAGATGATACACCTGGTTGCACTATAGAAGTTTGCGGATTTAGAGATAAATATGACTTATTTAAAGTATTAGGTGCACAAGTTTGGGGAGTAAGTAATGGAAGTACCTCAAGTCATTTAGCATTTGCCAATAAAAATAAATTACAATATCCACTACTTTGCGATACGAATGATTCTCTTAGGAAAACTTTTAAAGTTCCTAAAGTATTAGGTTTTATGGATGGTAGGGTAACTTACGTTATCGATCGCAAAGGTACAGTTAGGCATATTTTTAGAGATTTATTGAATGGTCCTGAACACATTAAAGAGGCTATTAGAGTACTTAAGGAAATTCAAAATCAATAAATTATTATTCAAAGAATATTAGATTAATAAGTTTTGTCTTATTATGTTTTCAGCTTTTTTTTAATATATGAAGAAAATAGGAATGCAGGCTGTTGATCTTGCTATTCAAAATGGAGTCGATCTTGACGGTACTCCAATCCCTAAAAAAATGCTAGATCTATATAACAGAATTATGGATGAGGAGAATAAAAGACAAAGGAGTGGTGTTAAAAAATCAATGAGAAATAGATGCGTTAAAACGGGTTCTAAGCATTTTGATAAAGAAACATTAAATCAATTATTAATAAACTCGGGATGGGAAGGTCTCAAAGAAAAGGAAATTTTATTTTTTTATAACTAAAAAAATTTTTTACTTAAATTAAGAAACTGACAACTTATTAAATATTTTTTAGATCTAATTTTTTTAGTTATTTAAACCATCTTTTTTTGTTAGAGGTCATTATTTTCTCTTTTTCAGATTTTGTTTTATTACTTGCTTTTTTGAAAGCCAAGTTGGCTTCTATAATTGTAATTATTGATATAAAAAAAAGACCACCAATTCCAATTATTTGTTCACTTTGAGAGGGTTCTGAATCTCCTTGTAAAAAAAACCCTAAAGCGAACCATGCAGTACTAGCAGTGATGGTAAAAAAGTAGGGTTTCCACCTTCTTTGATATAAGTAACCCGATCCTAAACCAGGAAGAAAATTTAAAAGAGATGCTACCCAACCTTTTGAAGATGCAAGTATTTCGTCTTTTGAGGGATAAGACATTTATATTAGGTATTTATTAAATGTGAATTTATATAAGCGAAAGATATTACTGCACAAATTACCCAGCTAAAGGGTAAGAACATTCTTATTTTTTCTTTATTGTTATTCATCTTTCAATTATGGAAAATATTTTTAAAATCTGTGGATTTTATGGATACCTTAAGATTAAAAGAATTAAAAAAGACGGTTTTTAACCGTCTTTGGAAAAAGTAATTTCTCTAAAAATAAATTATTTATCTTTTGAGGCTGAGAGTACTTTAAGTTCTTTTTTTACTTCTTTTTCTCTCTCTTCAAGATGTTTTATTTGAGCTTTAAAAGCATCTTCAAGTCTTACTTTTTGTTTTGTAATTTCATCAAGCTCTTCTTGATGTTGGTTTTTCTTTAACTCCTTCATTTCACTATCGGAAATAACATATACTGGGCGATATGAAGGTGTTTCAAAAAGAAGATCAAACATTGAATACATAAGTGACCTTTGAATTAGTACAAATTCAATATCTGATAATTCTTTGAAATATGAAAGGATAAATACCGAAGATTTTGATACGGCAAATACACCGAATTTCGGTTTACCTAACATAACCGCACAGTATTTACCGATCATATTTATAGTTATGTTTTAAAATATTAGAGAGATAGTCCTAAAAATCTAAATTAAGAAGGAATAAAAATGGATTTAAAAATTACTAAAACTTTAGTAATACCATCCAACGAAATTAAGTGGCGTTTTTCCAGATCTTCAGGTCCTGGAGGGCAGAATGTAAATAAAATTGAAAGCAGAGTAGAGATTATTTTTAATTTAGAAGATTCCAAAGTATTAAATGATTACCAGAGAGAAATTCTTAAGAGAAACTTGAAAAACAAATTAGTGAATAATAGCTTATGCTTAACGGTTCAAGAACACAGAAATCAATTATTAAATAGGCAGCTAGCTTTAATGAAATTTAGTTCAATCCTAAAAAATGCTTTAAATAAACCATTGAAATTAAGAAAATCTACACATCCTACTAAATCATCACAAAAGAAAAGAATTGAGGTTAAGAAAAAACGTGGTGAATTGAAAAAAAGTAGACAAAAAGAAAAAATATATCAAGTATGAAAAAAATAAATATTTTTCCTAGCAAACTGTAGTGAAAGTATATGATTAATTTAATTTCATTTTGGGTTATTGAATTCAAATAATGATTTTTGGTTAATTGACTCAAATTTTGTAGGGGTGATGCGTTTCTACAAAGATAAAGATCATTCTGATAAATCTATTGATTATATGTTTATTGAAGAAGGAATTATTATGGGAATTCATGGAGAAAATCCTCCATTAATGAAAACTAGAAAAAAAATTGTTAAACAAGAAGCAAGACTATTATGGCAAAAATTATTAAATGAAGGTTGGCAAAAAACTAATAAAAAATGGTGAGGAAATTCTACAAAAACTTTTTTAATTTCAGAAAATAAATGAACCTTTAGGGTATAGCCTGGAAATTTTTTCCTGTTGTAAATTTTTTTTTTTGATGTCGTTTTCATATCTTCTCAACATCATTAGATAATTTGAAACTCCAAAAATTACTAAAAAGACAATAAATCTTATTCCTGCCTCAAAGTTCATATGAGAATTAAGCTTTATTTCAATCTGACAATTACTAATTAAAAATCAATCGGTATTTATATCTAATTAAAACGTCTAAGGAAATATTTTTTTGATTTTACTGCATAAAAAATACATAACAAAAGTAATATTAAAATTGCATTAAAGCTTCCGATTGGGTTTGGAATATTTTGTGTTAAAGGACCTGCTAAAAAAGAAGGTGTATTTTCTTTGAATTCTATTAATCCGTTATTTATAAAAAACCAAATACCCACTAGTCCTCCATGAATTCCTATGCAATTCCATAGAGAACCTTTATTTCTAATTTTTACTAATGATAGAAATATCCCAAGTAAAATAAATCCTAAACGTAATCCTATTATGTTCCAGAATATCTCATTTGATAAATTATGAACAAAGCTAAAAACTAAAGCTTGTAAAGCTATTGATATTTTTGTACCATATTCAAATTTTAGTTCTTCTAGTAACCAGCCTCTAAAAATTATTTCCTCTGCGAATCCAACACTTAATCCCAGTACAATAGAATTTAATAATATTATTGGCGAGAATTCACCTATCCAAGAAATATAATTTTTTTGCAATAGTGGTACTAGAATTAGAATTATTAAAACTAAAGAAAATAAGATACCTTTAGAAAAATTGACAAAGTTTTTTAAAAATTTGTCTTTAGTTATCCCAAGAAGTACCCAAGCACTTGATTTGTTTCGTTTGATATAAAACCAATATGGTAGTAAAAAGATAAAAATAAAGAAAGTAATAATAGTTCCAATTAAGGATAAATTTTCTTTTTCAAAATTAAACAATAAAAGTGGCTGAGATAAAGCCCAGCCAATGCCATAAAGAATTGGAATAAAAAATATAGTGGATAAAAATCTTGGTCTTAAAAGAAAAAAACTTTTAATTAATATCATTAAATTTTTCATTTTAGTTTGAATATTAATTAACCCCAGCCTTTGAGTTTTATTATTCTAACGACTTGTTCAAAAAGTTTTAGCTTTTTCTTTTTACTATAGTTTATGTTTTTTGAAAGATTAGATAAATCTTTGTAAAATTGCCGAGTTATCTTATCTTCTTTATCACTAGGCCATAGTAAGTCTGATCCCTCTTCATATTCTTCTTTATATCTTTCTTTATTCAAATTTTTTTTATATCGTAATAATTTAAATTTTACTTATTGCAAATGCTTAAAAGTGATGTTTATTAAATTTGTGTATTTATTTAAAATTTATGCTGATTAATCTTCAAACTTTAATTTTTACATTATTATCTCCATTGCTTATTTTTACAGTAATAGTATCGGTTTACTTATTTCATTAGGAAGTATTTAACAAATAAACTTAATTAATTTAAGGGTGTATCATGCCTACTTTTTCTAATGCAAATGATAAAACTGCAATTACAGCCATTAGTGTTAAGATCTTGTTCTTTTTAATGAAATCCATAATGCATATTAATAATCTATTTATTAAATTCTTATATAAAATAATAAATAATTTAAATAATTTTAACAATTACAATGGAACCCATATATGTAGGAGATTTACTTCCCTCAATAGCTTCTTATAAAAAGATAATTGATAAATATGATAAAGGAATAAAAGAAGGGGAATTTTATGAAGAACCTGTAGGCGATGATTTTAATTATCCTGATTGGTAAATATGCTTACTACAAAAATAACTTTTGCTTTGGCAGAATGGATTAGAGAGTGGCGTAAGTGCAGGGATAAGAATCCTTCTATTGATGAGTGTGTAAAATTTGTTCAGTGGAAATTAGAAGATTATAAACTTTCTGATAATGATAAAAGAATAATTGAATCTATTTTGCTCTATGAATCTGAATAATTAGATTATAGACTTTAATTCTTCTATTTATCTATAAATAACAAAGGATCATTAAAATCCTCTTACAAATTAAGAAAAAAGTAAATCAGCATATTTACGGATTTACTGAAAATATAAAAAGGAGTAATTTATAAATGTTGAGTTCGGAGGCAATCTAAATGATTGATAGTCCGCCTGAAATTTAGCAAATTCCAAAATATAGGAAGCGTATTCCTGAGAATGGGATTATTCGAAAATTAAAGTTCAATCAATTAGTCTGATAAGACTTCGCTTTATAATTACTAGCGACAATAGGGACTTAAATTATCGAATGAAATCCCCGTATTCACGTATTCTAGGTTTATGAGTAAATAGACTTTAAAATATGTAATTTTATATCCTGTAAGAAGGAAATCAAATATTAAAAAGGACTGTACAAGCAGTCCTTTTTTTGTTTAACAAATTTCTTCTAAACTAGACTTCTTTTTGGATAATATGGATAAATAAAGTGATTAAAAATATTTCAAAATGAAAAATCAAGTCTTGTTTCCGAAAATTGAAGTACGTGAAAAGGGTTTTTTACAAGTAAGTGATATTCATACTATTTATTGGGAAAGATCTGGTAATCCAAATGGCAAAAAAATTCTTGTTATTCATGGAGGTCCAGGAGGAGGAAGTCAACCAAGATATAGAAGATACTTTGACCCAGATGAATTCGATATTATTCAATTTGACCAAAGAGGTTGCGGTTCTTCAACTCCTTTCTCCGAATTAAAAGAAAATACGACCAATCATTTAGTTGATGATATTGAGAAATTAAGGATCCTTTTAAAAATAGATACTTGGCATTTGTTTGGTGGATCTTGGGGCTCAACACTTTCACTTATATATGCGATTAAAAATCCCTCAAGAGTTATCAGCTTAACTTTGCGAGGAATATTTTTATGTAGAAAGTTTGAATTGTTATGGTTCTATCAATATGGTGCAAGTGAGATATTCCCTGATGAATTTGAAGAATATATTTCTGTAATACCAAAAGAAGAAAGAAATGATTTAATAAGTTCTTTTTATAAATATCTAACATCTTCAGATGCGAATCTTAGATCAAAAGCAGCAGCAGCTTGGACAAAATGGGAACTTTCAACAAGTCATTTAATAAATAAAAAATTTGATTTTGATAAGTCTGAAGTTAATTCTTTTTCAGATGCCTTTGCAAGGATCGAATGTCATTATTTTATTAATAATATTTTCTTAGAAGATGATTTTATTTTGAAAAATATAAAAACAATAGAATCGATTCCAACAAAAATAATTCAGGGGAGGTATGACGTTGTATGTCCTGTTAGGAGTTCTTGGGACCTAAATAAGAAATTAAAGAATTCTGAATTAATTATTGTTAATGATGCTGGTCATTCAATGAGTGAAAAAGGCATAAGCATCGAATTAATAAAAGCTGTAAAAGGAATCGAAAATCTCTAATAAATAGAATATGCTTTTAAAAATTAAAGGCCATTATCTTCAATATTTTGTGCAATACTCCTAAGAAGTTCGACTATATCAGAATCTTCGCATTGAGTATCCTCTTTAAGCAAAATGCACTCGTCTCTAATACTTACATTAGTACTCCACCATATACCTGAACTATTGGTATCATCCCACTCAAATCTATTTGACATTACTTATTAATGGTGATTTCGACCTCTTCATTGACTTTAATTGAATCTTTTAATTCTTCTTTAGGTTCTTCTGGCCAGGCAACATCAAATCTTGCAATTTCTTCTGTAGTAAAACCTTCAGGATGACGAGTACAAATTTTCTTTCTTCTTACAAAAATATGATCAACTCTTTTTTCTTCATCTGGAGTGACTATCCTTTCAAGTTCTATTACTTCTGTGAAAGGAGTTGACTTTAGCTCTTTAGTAGGTTTTGGCATGTTTTTAGTTTGTTAGAACCACCTTAAAGCTTAGATAACTAGACTGTGGATTTTTTAAATGGATTTACCAAAATCATTACCTGATTATTTAATTATGAAGAATTTAACTCTATATGATTACTAAAATAATAAATTAAATTTATATCCCTAAATTTAATTCATATTGGATTTGTTTGTTGTTATTACTTTTTTTGGGTCTTTTATTGATAGTTGATTTTTTCCTTGAGCCATGCTTTAAATAGATTTTTTTTGATATATCCCAGTAGCCTTTTTTTTGTGTGATTTCTTTAATTTTTTCCCTAGCTTCTCTAGATGTTTTAGAAATATCAACTATTGGTTTAATGTATTCTAACTTTGAGTATTCTTCATTATTAAATTTGCTTAGTAACCAAGGCTCATGAATAAAAGTATCAGTTACTTTTTTTAATTCTGGTACCCATTTTTTTATAAATTCACCCTTAGGGTCATGATCTTTTCCCTGCTTAATAGGATTGTAAATTCTATTGGTATTTATAGAGGTTGTACCAGACTGCATTTGACATTGATTCCAATGTATCCCAGGCTCATAATCTATAAACTTTTTTGCTAATTCTGATCCTGAATCTTGCCAAGGTAACCACAAATTATAACTTGCAAAAGACATGAGCATTGCGCGCATTCTAAAGTTAATCCATCCATTAAAGTTTAATGAACGCATACAAGCATCTATAAAAGGAAAGCCCGTATTACCTGAACTCCATAAATAAAGTAATTCATTATTTTTTTCTCTAATATTTTTAAAAAAAGGATGGTATTCCTTAAATTCAAATTCTGGTTCACTTTCAAGTTTCTGAATAAAATGACAATGCCAAGTTAATCTACTTTTTAACATCTTGGAATTATTATTTTTTGACATATTTGCCTTTTTAAAAATTTCTTTTAATGAAATGCATCCCCAACAAATATATGGGGATAGTCTTGTACAACTATCAAATGATTTTTCTGGGCTGGAAATATCTTTTGAATAAAAATCTAATTTATTACTAAAGAAGTATTCCATTCTCTCTAAAGCTTTCCTTCTTCCACCTTGCATTCTTCCAGGACAAGTTTCTTTTTTAAACGTAAAAATTTCGTCTGAGGGTATTTCTCCAATATCAAAGTTAATAGAATTAATTCTTAATGGAGCTTTAAGTAAGTTTTTTTCGGAATTTTTTTGCCACTTTTTGGACCAATTATTCCTATCTAAATTTCCTCTAAAAACTGAAAATTGTAGAAATTCCTTCCAAATAATATTTTTGCTTAAAGCCCATTCTCTTACTTTTTGATCTCTTTTATAAGTAAGCCAATCTCCAGTTTCTTGATGGCTATAAATACCCTTTACTTTAAATTTTGAACCAATTTCATCAAAAATATCAATAACATTTCCAGTTCTAAAAATTAATGGCTGCCCAATTTCATTAAAGGCATTTCTTAAATCTAATAAACTTTCTTTACAAAATTGCCATTGTCTATGTGAATGAGTATTTTGACTCCAAATATCTAACTCAATAATATAAATAGGTAAAATATCATTATCTTTTATAGCCTCACAAAGAGCTTCGTTATCATAAATTCTTAAATCTTTCTTAAACCATAATATATTTATTTCTTTCATAATTTTTTCTTTTAATACTAGAAAAATAAGATTAAGTTTGTAGGTAAAAAATATAAAAAATTTTAGAATAATTAAAAATCAAAAAAATGAAAATAACAAAAAAACTTTGGGAGGATAATTATGAGATTGCTTTACTAAGTTTAAATACAAAATTTGTGCAAGGTTTAAAGAATGGAAGTCTCCCTAAAAATATATTTCAAGAATATTTAGCTCAAGATTATTTCTTTTTAGAGACTTTTGCTAAGGCATATGGTCTTGCAGTTTCTAAATCAAAAGATAAATATTCAATAAGGAAGTTGAGTGAACTTTTAATGGGAGTCTCAGAGGAGTTAATACTTCATGAAACTTATGCAAAAGAATGGGATATTGATTTATCTAATAACTATATAAAAAAAGCTACAAAAAATTATACAGATTTCCTTAATGATACTTCCAAAAGACTTAGCGCTCTTGAAATAATGTTTGCAATGACCCCATGTATGCGACTTTATTCTTGGATAGGTAAAAGTTTGTATAAAGAGGATTTTGACATTAAATATAAAGAATGGATAATTACTTACTCTGATGAGAGCTTTGAAAAGCTAGCAGATTCACTTGAAAATCTTATTGAGACTAATAATGAAAAATATGATATTGATCAGGCTAAATATTTATACAGGAGAGCTATGGAATTGGAGTTAGATTTTTTTAATGCATATTCAGATTTCTGAATTAAATTAAAATTTATTTATAGTAATTTTAAAAATGAGTTAATAAATTATGTATTCTAAAATTGCACTCTCTATAGGCGGTAGTGACTCTGGTGGTGGAGCAGGCATACAGGCTGACTTGAGAACTTTCATGGCCCTTAAAGTACATGGATGTTCTGTTATTACATGTATTACCGCACAAAATAGTATAGAGGTTAAATGCGTTCAACCAGTAGAGAAGAATACTTTATTAAATCAATTAGATACTTTATTTGATGATTTTGGTATTGATGCCTTAAAAACTGGAATGTTATTAAATGAAAGGATAATAAATGATACTTCTTCAAAATTAAATACATACAAAATAACCAAAATTATTGACCCAGTAATGGTTACAAGAACTGGTTCTAAATTACTTGAAGATTCTGCTATTAATGCTTATAAAAAACTCTTATTACCAATTGCTGATTTGGTAACTCCAAATATTTATGAAGCAAGTCTACTTTCTGGTTTAGAAATAAGGAGTAAAGAAGATATCGAAAATTCAGCAAGAAAAATTATTGGTCTTGGCGCTAAAGCGGTACTTATAAAAGGTGGCGGTTTAAAAGATATGAAAGGGAAGGATTTTTTTCTTGATTTAAATGGTAGAAAAGAGTGGCTCTTTAATAATTTTATAAATACAAAAAATACCCACGGTAGCGGCTGTACTTTGAGTGCTGCTATTTGTGGTTACAAGGCTTTAGGTATTGATCTATTTGATTCCATACAAAAAGCAAAATTATTTGTTGAGAAATCTTTAGAAAATTCTTATAAAATAGGATCTGGCCCTGGTCCCTTAGGCCATTATTAATTATTTATAAAAGTGTAGTTAGAACCACCATTTTCTGTAGGGCTTTTTTAAAAATAAGATTTCTTCAGTCTCCCATCCTCCCTCCAACCACTCAAGATGCTCAAGTAATAAAGACTCACTTTCCCTTTTGCTTAATTGCCCAATTCTATTAGCAATACCATCGAACCTTACTTTCATCAATTCCTCAATCTTGATGTTATTCATAGGTTAAATAATAAATTTTTTCTACTCTTACTTGTATACATTTTCTTGTCAACGATTTAATTTTATTTGTTTACTAGCAGTTCTTAAATATGTATTAAATACAACTTTTTGAAATAGATAGTAATTAAGACTTATTCACATAGATTTAATTAAAGACTAATTTATATAAAAATACTTTAACTATGAATAAAGAAGAAACAGCAAAGCAAAAAACTATTTTAAATGTAGGCTATTGTGAAACAACCTCTGAATGGCTAAATAGAATCATTACTGAATTGGCAGATGAAAATAAAAATTTTGTAGATTTGTCAGTTATTTGTGCTTAATTTTTAAAATTATTTTTTATTTTGATTTGTTTTCAGGTTTCTAAATAATATTGAGATGAATTTTTAAAGATATTTTTGTGAAGTGAATTCTAAACAACAAAATATAAAAATAATAAAACAATTTAATTTATCTCCTCATCCTGAGGGTGGATGGTTTAGAGAGATAGTAAGGAGTAAGAATTCTCTAATAAGGGAAGATGGCCAAAGAAGAAACTTTATTACGGGAATTTATTATCTTTTGGAGAGAGATGCAAAAAGTGCTTGGCACAGAGTAAAAAATGCAGATGAAATTTGGATTTATCTAAGGGGCGATCCTCTGAATTTATGGTGCCTAGATAATGATAATAAGTTAATAAGAAATTTAATTTTAGATTCCAATAATCCAGTAGAAATGATTCCATCTGGATATTGGCAAGCTGCAAAAAGTACAGGCGAATTTACTTTAGTGAGTTGTTGTGTTGGCCCAGGCTTCGATTTTAGGGATTTTGAATTGCTCAGAAATACAAATCATACTTCTAGATTAGATAAAGCAATTAATGATCTTATTTGAGATATTTTTTCGTTTATATTTTTTAAATTGTCCTTTAGATTTTATAGAGTTACTTTATCTATGTATAAGGAATGAATCAAAATTCTGTCAAAACAATTGGTATTAATGATGAACCAAGAAAAGATTCACACCTAGTATATGTAAATCAGGCTGATGGATTAAAAGGCATCCTTAATAGGGATTTTGATGAATGGTCTAATTTTGATAGTTGGGAAAGTATTTCAGTTCAGCAATGGATTTTTTCTAGAGCTTTGGAGGTTTTCAGAGGTAAGAAAATTGATATTAAATGCGATTGTTGTGAAAATAATGATTTAATACCAAATAATTTTGAGAGTATTAAAAAAGAAAAATGCTTTGGTAAAAAAAGTGCTTACATGATTGAAAAAGTTGTAGATGAAATTGTATTAGCTAAGGCACGAAGAGAAAGTGATGGAACATATTCTGCGTAAGATGCATAACTATCTATGGAGTGAAAAATATTTTACTTACCAGTGAAAATTATCAGAAGAACCAATCGTTAAATTTCTAGTGGACATCTTATGGAACTTAAAGTGTACCGAATCACTGAACTCCTTTTCATCTGAGTAATTCATAAGATCCACTGGGTCGATGTTTTCATCGAACCATGCATCATATTCAATATGGTTTGGTTCAGCAAAATAACTCATATCTAATTAATAGCTTCCAAAAAACGTATAAAAGGTACATGCGATACCAAATTAAAATTCTTAATTTTTGATAATCCATATTTTTAACTCGTTCATGAAGATTAGTTGCTAAAAAGATAGGAGAAATATCTATAAATTTATGTCTCTAGATACATCCATGGTTTCTATCCATCCCCACTTCACAATCAAGGATGGGAAGATGGACCAGTGTATAGCTCTTTTAGAAGAAATTTTGGTGCTTACAAAATGTAATGAACCTGACTGTCTTTTTTTTAATATCACTACATGCGGTTCAGATAAAGCTTATGTAAGAGAGGCATATAAAGATGGTGCTGCCGCTTTATTTCATCTCAAAAATATGGGACATATGATTCCCAAGCTTTTTGAAGTGTCAGATATTACTGTGCAGGTCCAAGGCCCAGCTAAGGAGATTGAACCCTTGAAGGAAATACTCCCAGACGCTGATTTCTATGAAGCAATATCTGGATTCTGATAAAGGTTATTTTTATTGACGGTCGATCATAGGGGCTTTTAGCCCCCTTTCTTTATTTAGGAATTCAAAATAAATTAATCTTCCCTTTACTAATATCAAGTAGCTTTATTATCAGCACAAATATTATTTTTATGGCATCAACTTTTTATATTGTTCATCATGAATTTAAGGCGGGAAAAGCTGAAAAATGGTGGGAAACAGCTTATGCGGCAATGTCGCCTGGTGGTGGATGGGATGATGCGGTAGCAGCTAATAAAGAAAAAGGATTTTTTAACCATTCTGCAAATGCTGTAACTAAAACTGGTCCTGTATATTGTTTTTGGGAAGTAAAAGAGGGGATTTCAGTTGAGGAGTTTCAGGAGTTTATAGACGGTCCCTCTGGTCCAGGTTTCGGACAAGATGCTCTGATGAATATCTGTAAACCTATTGACACATCATTAATGAATGGACAAACACCTTATACACCAGTTTTTTCTTGATTATTGACATTCTATCTAGAATAGGGAGCAATTAGCTCCTTTTTATTATGTCTCTTGAAACTACTGTTTTCACCTTTAAACTTTCAAATACATTTGAGGAATGGGTGAAAATGTTTGATAGTTCAGATATAGATTCATTTCATAAAAAGGTAGGCCTTACTCCTCTATACCGTGGCAAAAGTTTAATTGATCCAAAAGAAGTTATTGTTATTCATCAAGCTGAAGAAGGTGTGGCTAAGCATGTTTTTTCAGATCCTGAAACCATAAAGAATATAGAAGCTGGAGGTCATATTTATAGCACAACTAAAATCACAAGTTGGGTTTCTGAATAGTTGAAGCTCTAATTTTTAAAACCTATACAAATTTAATTTGGATTATTTTCAAATTCAGATCTAATTTTAATGAGTTTTGAAATTTCTAATTCAAGTTCCTCTTCGGAATTAAAGCCTAAAACATCATAGGTTTGTAAACCTAATGAAGTCTCTTTTTTTAGAGTTATTTCCATATTTTTTGGATTTATAATCCAATACTAAATTTTTATTATTTAGAAAAATACTTAAGTTTTTGATTCAACACCTTTAAAGAATTTAATTACTGAAAGTCGACCTAAGATAAGGGGAATTAATTACTTCTTAAATGTCAAGTACTCAAGCCATAGAAAATTTAATTAATGGTTATGCAACCAGTGAAGATTCTTCTTTTTTAATACCAAACGTAACAGGGGATTTTTTGGCTGTAAGACCAAGTGGAAATCCAATCTCTGCTAAAGGATTAGTGGGGATGTTTGATAATAAAGACTTAGTTGCAGAATCCTCAGAACTGATCAAAATCCATAAAATTGAAATTTTTGGTGAGATAGCCTACGCGGTTTTTACATTAAATGAAATCTTCAGTTATAAAGGAAACCAAAATAAAGATCTTTCAACTTATACTTGCATTTTTAAAAATGAAAATGGTACATGGAAATTTGCCTGGATGCAAAGATCACAAGGAACTACTGATATGAAAACTTGGGAATAAATGAAACACTTATTTCTTTCAACAATATTATTTTTATTTCCTTTTTCTGCTCACGCTGGTTTTCCAGAAGGTGAGAATGGATATGATCTAAAAAAAATTGAAGAGTCTTTTAGATTACCTTGTGATGAAATTGGAAATGATGATTGTATTGCAAGAGCATTAGGAGTTGGTGCCTGTGCCTGGATATTTGGAATAAATAAGGATAAAGAACCTGCGGAAGCTTTAAAAATTGCAGATACTGTTTTAATTGCTCTTCTGAAGGGAAATAATCTTGATTTAAAATCAATGATTGGAAAAGATGGGTTAATTAGAACAAATATTAAAAAAGAAGCTACTTACAGAATTAACTTCTGCAGAGAAGAGACAAAAAAAGCTATTCCAAAGTTAGTAAAGAAATTACCGGAGGGTGTTGTATTAGAAGCAAAGAGAATAGAAAATTTAACCAGCGTGTTCCCTCTTCAGTATTTAAGTATGTTTGAGCAATTTAGTAAATAAAATATGAAACGTTTATTATTGCCCCCTATATTCAAACGTTTTAAAAAAAGTGCTTTCTTCTCATCACTAAATCAGAATACTTGTCCTGTTTATGATGCTGAAGAAATAAAAAAACAAGAACAACAAGAAGCTATTAAAAAGTTATACCCATAAAAAAAGGGCGTTAGCTTCGCCCAAGTCAAAAAGCGGGATAATCCCCATCACCCAGCCTTTAATAAAATCCTAGCACTACATATGGTGTTTGTAAGTAATAAAAATTAACTATTGATGGAGTTGTTTGTTTCTAATAAATTTGTCATGATGGAAATCCCCATCACCCAGGCTCGCAAGAGTCTTTTTTTTATGTCTAGTTTTGGATCAGACACTCCATTTATGCTTCTTGCAAAACTTAAAGTAAAGGAAGATAAGGTTGCAGAATACTTAGAAATTGCGGATAAGACAGATAAAGCTGTTGAAGCTGACGAACCAGGAATGCTCCATCATACTTTTGATCAAGATCCTGATGAGCCTCTTCGTTTCGTATGGTCAGAAGTTTATAAAAATGATGATGCTTTACTAGCTCATTTAGCTAATCCAGCTTTAGGTGTTTATCTTGAGGCTCATGCTGCACTAGGAACTGATTTTTCTGTTGAATTTTATGGAACTGTTGGAGATAAAGTTATTGAAGCTATGAACGAAACAGGAGTTCCATATAAGATCTTTAAAACAAAATTAGGTTATAGCAGAGTTTAAGGATGAGAGTATTAACTAATTAGTTCGACTAAATTATTAATAAGAATCTGAGTCCAAGAGGTAACCACAAACATATAAGAAGCATTAGTAAAAGAGTAATAGCATGAACATTTGGGATGTATTGCTCTTTAAAAATTTGCGTCTTCATAATTTATCTCGCTTTCTTAAGTTTGATTTCTCTTCTAATAAGTAGAGCTATGACTACAACACACATATTCATTAGAAATACGTCTAATGGCATTTAATAAAAAAGTCTCTACTTAATTAATAGCAAGATTATTGATCTATGGATTAGTAAATGAAAATTAAATTGAGACTCTATCAAGCATCAATACATCTTGAGCTTGGATTGTATCTCTCTTATCTTCATCTTCGGGATCTTTATAAGATTCAATTTCAGCTTGAATTTTTCTCTTATAAACTCCCTTGATATAATCAATTTCTCTTCTTTCTTTATTGAGTATAGAAAATGGTGATCTTTTTAAGTTCATAACAATCTCCTTAAAAATTAGTTTTGATTAGCTCCAGTTTTTGTCAGATTCAACAAAGCTATCCAATGTTTGTTGATTTCTGATTTCTTCCTCAAGAAGTTCTTCCTCTGATCTTTCTTCAAGATCAGATTTATAATCTTCTTTTAGTTTGGATTTGGTAGACATTTGCTCATGACGACTACAACTATGTTCTAACTAGTCAGACAGGCCATCCGACTTATAAATATGTACGGTTTGAGGTACACACATATACGGATAAAGGATCAACAATTAAATTTGAATATGGTTAAAATGTTATGAATTTGGATCAATTTTCCCTTTAAGAATAATCAGAATTGGCAGACCAATAAGCATCAGACTCCCATCGATTAGTAAGAAAGTATTAAGATTCATTTTTCTATTTCTTCGGAGATATTCCAACTAAAAGTTATCCCTTTTTTTATTGGGTCTTTTTTCATATCATTCATCTCTTTTCTGATTTTGTTGTAGTATGCCAACTCTTCTTCATCATCAGAACCAAGACCATAATTCATGGTTGCCGCAAGATATATTCTGTGCATCCTGTATGACGACAATGACATTTCTTATAACCATATTTATAAATTCTAAAATATATAAAAGTTATTTAAGACTAATTAGTTTTATTGGGCTATACCCTCGCCGAGACCAGAACTCAGGGCCTCTCCCTTACCAAGCGAAGTAAATTATTTTAATAAGAAATAATTACGCTCTAATTTCTGCTCTAATTCGTTTATATTTAGTGGTCTTAAAATTATTTTATTCTTTCAAATACCTATAAACTCAGTTATGGAGATACTTCTTGTTCATGCCCTCGTCGGGACTTGAACCCGAGACCTCTCCCTTACCAAGGGAGTGCTCTACCGCTGAGCTACAAGGGCAATTTAAAGTGGGCCGGGTTGGATTTGAACCAACGTAGGCAGAGCCAGCGGATTTACAGTCCGCCCCCTTTAACCACTCGGGCACCGACCCCCACTATTTGAACTTATCAGTTAATGGACACTTTGTGTGAAATTATTTTGGTTTTTTTGTTTCTTTCTAGATAGCATTTGTAAAGAAAAGACTTTATTGATGATGAATATTTTATTGATAAATGGCCCAAATTTAAATTTATTGGGAACTAGAGAACCTGAATTATATGGTAATAAAACATTAAATGATATTGAAAAAGATTTAACTAAAGTTGCACAAGAAAAGAGTATTAATCTTGAATGTTTTCAAAGTAATCATGAAGGTGAAATAGTAGATAAAATTCAGGATTCTGTAAAAAGTATCCAAGGCATTCTTATAAATGCTGGGGCTTTCACTCATACCTCGATTTCCATTAGAGATGCTTTAATTGGATCAAAAATTCCATTTGTAGAACTACATATTTCAAATATTTTTAGCAGAGAAGACTTTCGTAAAGAATCTTTTCTAACAGATAAAGCTATAGGAATAATTAGTGGATTCGGCATATCAAGTTATTCCTTAGCTCTTGAAGGAATCATTGGATATTTAAGTAGTAAAGATTAAATGCAAGTCGATTTTAAAAGGCCCACTTATCATATTAAATATTTATCGTCATTATCCTCAGATGAGTGGATCAAACTCGCATTATCTAATCCAATAAATATTCTTATTGACCATGCTCATTGTGAAAGAAAAGCAGCAGGAGTGGCTATTCAATTGATGTTTAGATATCCATCAGAACCAAATCTGGCAGAAGTTCTAAGTCCAATAGCGAGAGAGGAATTGGAGCATTTTGAAAAAATACTTTATTTTTTAAAGGATCTTGGACATTCTCTTGAGTCCTTAAAACCGCCTCCATATGGAGCTGAATTGTCCAAGAATATAAGAAAGGAAGAGCCCAATAGAATGCTTGATAGTTTCTTAATAGCAGGACTCATTGAAGCAAGAAGTCATGAAAGATTAAGCTTGCTTGCGCTGAATTCTGAAGATAAATCTTTTAAATCTCTTTATGAGTCTCTGCTTGAGAGTGAGGCAAGACATTTTGGAGTTTACTGGAAACTAGCGCAAACTAAATTCTCTAAAAATCAAACTTTCAAAAGGTTAGAGGAATTGTCTGAAATTGAGTCAGCAATACTAGCTGAAACTTTTATGATGCCAAGAGTACATAGCTAATTTAATAAAAAAAAATGATAATAAACAAGTTCTTAAGTTTACTTAATCGATATAAAACTAATTTACCAACATTCACCATCGTTGGTGTAGGCCCTGGAGATCCATCGCTTTTAACAATTGCTGCTCTGGATACAATAAAAAAAGCGAAAGTTATAGTTTTTCCAATATCAAATGATAATAAAGAGAGTTTTGCTGCAGAAATAGTCAAGAAACATATCAAATTTAAAAAAAATATACCTATCATCTTTCCAATGGCTAGGAAGGATTTTGAACCTGATGAAATATGGTCTAACGCTGTAGAAAAAATTGTCAAATTTATAAAAAATGGAGAATCAGTTGTTTTACTTTGTCTAGGAGATACTTCAATATTTGCAAGTTCTTCTAATATTTTGAGGATAATAAAGCATAATTATCCAGAAATAATTACCAAAACCATACCTGGTATTTCTTCTGTCTCAGCAGCAGCAGCTTTGAATGATTTTGATTTAGTGAAAAAAGGAGAGACTTTAATACTCAAAGAGTGCCCCTCTTCCAATTCAGAATTAACATCCCTAATTAGGGAAAGTAGGGGAAATAAAACGGTCTTGGCTATTATGAAAATTGGGAAAAGATGGAATTTAGTCAGGGATATTTTAAAAAAAGAGGACATCATCAATACATCATTAATAGCTTTAAGTCTTGGGATGCCTGATCAAATTATTCAATATGCATCTCAATATAAAAAGGATTTTATGCCTTATTTTTCTTTGATTTTGATAAGGTTCGATTAATGCAAAAAAAAGAAAAATACGATGGGAATCAATTTAGATGGCCAATATGTAAGAAACTATTATTTCTTGTTCTTGAAGACAAGGTTAGTGATGTATTTGTTTGTGAATTAGTTTGGGAAAGACTTTTTTACACTAAAGAAATAACTTTAAATAGTTGGGTTTCTAGCGCATTAACTCCTTCTTATTGGTCCGAAAAATTTGAAAAAGCTCCTCAAATCATTTCAGAGCGACCAGCCTCAGTACATTTGACTCGATCAATTCCAAAAAACTATAAACAGGGATTGAAAATTTTTCTTAATTTTAAAGGTTTTAAGATTAATGAACTATATCCAAGAAGAACTAGAAGAGCGACGGCAGTAAATTGGTTGATTTATTGGGCAATTGAAAATGATTGTTTTTCAAAAGATAATGTATTAATGCCAAGTCCTAGTTCACCCCCTGTTAATCCAGTTAAAGGACATTTTGGCGATCCAGAAATTAAATAAGTTTTTTTGAATAAGGTAAATGATTCTATTAAAGGTATAGTTGTAATGGATACTACTTTCTTTGGAGAGAAGAATTGATTCTTCCTACAATAGCAATTATCGGAAGACCAAACGTTGGGAAATCTACCTTAGTTAATCGTCTTTGCCAAAGTAATGATGCAATAGTATTTGATAAACCTGGTGTTACAAGAGATAGAACTTATCAAAATGCTTCTTGGGGAGGTAAGGAATTTCAAATAGTTGATACTGGAGGTTTAGTTTTTGATGATGATAGTGAATTTCTTCCAGAGATAAGGACACAAGTTTTCTTGGCTCTTGAAGAGGCTTCACTCGCGTTATTGGTGGTAGATGGGAATCAAGGCGTTACTGATGGTGATTTATCAATAGCAAAATGGTTAAGAAACTCAAGCTGTAAAACAATTGTTGCTGTTAATAAATGCGAATCGACTACTCTAGGAATATCTCTAGCTTCAGAGTTCTGGAAATTAGGCTTGGGCGAACCTAACCCTGTTTCGGCTATTCATGGTTCAGGTACTGGAGATCTTTTAGATCTCGTTATTGGCGAACTTCCTGAAAATAATATCCAGGATGATGAAGAAAAGATAATGATGTCAATTATTGGTAGGCCTAATGTTGGTAAATCTAGTTTGTTAAATTCAATTTGTGGAGAAAAAAGAGCAATAGTAAGTGATATTAGTGGTACGACAACTGATTCAATAGATACACTTATTAAAAAAGGTGATAATCATTGGAAAATTATTGATACTGCAGGGATTAGAAGAAAGAAAAATGTTAAATATGGTACTGAATTCTTTGGTATTAATAGGGCTTTTAAATCTATAGATAGAAGTGATGTTTGTGTTTTAGTTATAGATGCTATAGATGGAGTAACTGATCAAGACCAGAAGCTGGCTGGGCGCATAGAAGAACAAGGCAGGGCTTGTATAATTGTTGTTAATAAATGGGATCTTGTAGAAAAAAATAGTTCAACAATTTATCAAGTAGAAAAAGAACTTAGATCTAAACTTTATTTTTTACACTGGTCAAAAATGATTTTTATATCTGCCCTAACTGGTCAAAGAGTTGATAATATTTTTGAGCATGCTCTTAATGCTGTAAATCAACATAGAAGAAGAGTTACAACATCTGTAGTTAATGAAGTCCTTAAAGAATCAATAAGTTGGAAAAGTCCTCCAACGAAGAGAAGCGGCAAGCAAGGTAGGCTTTATTATGGTACTCAAGTAAAGAACAAACCTCCCACTTTTACTCTTTTTGTAAATGATCCTCAATTGTTCGGAATAACTTATAGAAGATATATTGAAAAACAAATCAGAGTGAATTTAGGCTTTGAAGGCACACCTATCATTTTACTTTGGAGAGGAAAACAGCAAAGAGCTTTAAATAAAGAAGTCGAAAGAGAAAATATTGAGTTAATTCAAAAAGATTAATGAATTTGCTAACCAAATTTTCTGTTGGTCAATACGTTCATGGTAATAGAAGTTGGCTAAGAATTATAGATAGTAGATTAAAAATAATTATCGTAATGATATTTTTAATCACTCCAATTTGGGCAGGTCCAATATGGAGATTGAGTTTAGTTGGTTTTTTACTATTAATTACTTTTTTAAGTTTATTGCCATCTAGAGTATGGTGGCGATCATTATTTTTTCTCTCATGTTTGTCACTATTAATTGGATGTATATCAATACTTGCCTCGTCTGATATTCAATCTCTTGATGGCTACTTAAGAAATCCTAATGAGTTGCAAGTAGTACTGGAAAGCCAAAAAGATTGGAATATTTTGCAAATTCCTTCGCAGAAAATATGGTTTATTAATTTTGGTCCATACCATTTATCAAGAAAAGCCTTTGAACTAGGAATAAAAACCTCTACTTTGATATTTACCGTTATTCATAGTGTGAATTTGATGCTTCTAACCACATTGCAGGAAGACATTGTATGGGGATTAAGTTGGTTTATGTATCCATTAAGAAAGATTGGATTGCCAACTAGTAAGTGGCTTTTTCAGTTGTTAATTGCATTACGTTTTATTCCTCTAGTGCAAGAAGAACTTCAAAATATCATTAAATCAGTGTCAGTTAGGTCAATAAATTTTCGAAATTTAGGATTAAAGAAATCCTTTAATGTTTTATTAATATTAGTGGAAAGGTTATTTCAAAATATATTTCTGAGAATTGATCATGGAGCAGAATCATTACTCTCAAAGAAGAAAATTATTATAAAAACCAACAGATTTAGAACTTTTTATCCTTCAAAATCTCTCAATGTAATTGTTAATACATTATCGATTTGTTTTATTTGCATAGCAATTTTTCTTAGAAAACTGTATGGTGCATTATAAATAACACAATATTTTAGGTTTGAGTTCTGAGCGTTATTTAAACCATCCAACATTTGGAATGTTATACCAAGTTTCTCCTGGAAATGATGGGAGAGATATTTATGCGACTTTATACGCTCAAAAAATGTTTTTCTTGGTAGAAGTTAGACAGAGAGAAGTTTTTTTTGAAGTTATACCTTATTTAGATGCCCGTAATCAGGCCGAATTAAACCTT
>QCCW01000005.1 GCA_003281125.1 Prochlorococcus sp. AG-347-N23
CTATCACTAAACCCAAAAAAGAACTCCCAATAGAGAAAAAGCCTTTTCAAGAATTTATTAACATTTATTTAATTCCTGCTCTTATTAAGGAAATTAATCAAAGAGGATTACAAATAAACAATATAAATCTCACAAACACCAATAGACCTATTGCTGGAGATAAATGTTGGGTGATAAATTGTGAAATAAAAGATACATGTAACTTTTGGTTATCCTTTGAGAAGGACGACATTAGTTCATCAAAAAGTATCTCTTTATCTAAACCTAATCAAAAACCCAGCATTATTGAATCTTTTCTTATTGACGAAAAAAGAATCACCCTAAACTTAATTATTTCAAGAGTACTTCAAAGATTGAATGGACAAAAGTTAATAGGAGTAAATTAGAGAAACAATAACACCAAGTTAACTTTTCCCTCAAAAACGCAAATCATAGTAAATAATAGAACTAATAAGTTAAATAAATGATGACTCAATCACCTGTTGAATCAAAAAATAAAAAAGAAATAAATAATGGGAAGATACCAGCAAAAGAAACAATTTTGTCTCCAAGATTCTATACAACTGACTTTGAGGCAATGGAAAAAATGGATTTATCAATAAACGAGGAAGAATTAGAAGCTATTTGTGAGGAATTTAGAAAAGATTACAACAGACATCATTTTGTAAGAAATAGTGAATTTGAAGGGGCTGCAGAAAAATTAGATCCTGAGACAAGAGAGCTTTTTATTGATTTTCTCGAGGGGAGTTGTACTTCAGAATTCTCAGGTTTTTTACTTTACAAGGAACTTAGCAGGAGAATTAAAGACAAAAACCCTCTTCTTGCTGAATGTTTTGCTCATATGGCCAGAGATGAAGCTAGACATGCTGGTTTTTTGAATAAATCAATGAGTGACTTTGGACTGCAGTTAGATTTAGGTTTTTTAACAGCCAATAAAGATTACACTTATTTCCCCCCAAGAAGTATTTTTTATGCTACCTATTTATCCGAAAAAATAGGTTATTGGAGATACATAGCAATTTATAGGCACCTCGAAAAGAACCCAAATAGCAAGATTTTCCCACTATTTAATTACTTTGAGAATTGGTGTCAAGATGAAAATAGGCATGGTGATTTTTTTGACGCATTAATGAAAGCACAACCACGTACTGTAAATTCTATAAGCCAAAAAATTACCATTGGGGGTTCTACCTTTACACATCCACTATTTGACTATTTCCATAGATTTAGATACTTTTTGAACAATCTTCCATTAACATCCAAGTTATGGTCTAGGTTTTTCTTACTTGCTGTATTTGCAACTATGTATGCAAGGGATCTGGGAATCAAAAAAGACTTCTACGCTTCTTTAGGATTAGATGCTAAAGATTACGATCAGTATGTTATTAATAAAACAAATGAAACTTCTGCTAGAGTTTTTCCTGTAGTACTGGACGTTTATAATAAATATTTTTATGGAAGACTAGATAAAATAGTAGAGAATAATAAGGTTCTTACCGACATTGCAAGCAGTGATGGAAATAAAGTATCTAAAACTTTTAAAAAATTACCTAAATATTTATCAAACGGTTACCAGTTATTAAGACTATACTTATTGAAACCTCTTGATAGCAAAGATTTCCAACCTTCGATTAGATAATCTTTATAAAGAGAAGATTTATAGACTCAAATGCTCTCGTCACAAATCAAATCAAATGAAATCGTTTTCGGTAGTTGCAATAAAGATTTATTAGAAGAAATTATTTTTTATGCGATTGGGCTTGGCGCAGATTTTATTGAAATATTTATAGAGAATACTGACAACTCCAGCGTTTTAGCAGAAGAAGATTTTATCACAAGTGTAAGTCCTTCAATTGGAAGGGGTGCTGGTATTAGAATCTTCAAAGAAAAAAAAGATGGATTTGTAAGTACAAATGATTTAACAAAGCATGGCCTGATGAGATCGGTATCTCAGGCAATTGAAATGTTAGAAATAACCGAAACCCAAAAAAGAGAAGTTTTTAACGGTTTAAATAAACATAAAGATTATAGTTTATCAAAGAAAAAATGGATAAATGAAGTCCCATCGATTCATGAGATAAGTGAAAAACTATTATTCAGCACAAAGTCTCTAAAAAAAAATAATAAAATAATAACTCGAAAAGGAAGTTACTCTAGAAATCTTCAAGAGGTGATTATAGCCTCTAGCGACGGAACCTATGCCACAGATATTAGGTTGCATCAAACAGTCGGGCTCAACGTAATTGCTAGTGATGCCCAATATAGATCTAGTGGAAGTAGAAGATTTGGTTCGTCAGGAATGCCTAATGAATTCAGATTATGGGATCACGAAAAAGCAGCTGATGAAGTTTTTGAAAGTTCAATGAATATGTTATACGCAGATTATGTTGATGCGGGACAAATGCCTGTTGTATTAGCTAATAAATTTGGTGGTGTTATATTCCACGAAGCCTGCGGTCATTTACTTGAAACTACTCAAATAGAGAGAGGAACAACACCATTTGAGAATAAATTGAATGAAAAAATTGCACATGAATCTGTAACTGCAATAGATGAAGGGATATCAGAGGGATCCTTTGGTTCATTATCAGTAGATGATGAGGGCATGGAACCCGAAAAATCAGTTCTTATAAAAGATGGAATTTTAAAAAAATTCATATCAGACAGGGCTGGTGAATTAAGAACTGGCCATAAAAGAACAGGAAGTGGAAGAAGACAAAATTATTCTTTTGCTGCAGCTTCAAGAATGAGAAATACTTATATAGCTCAAGGTGATTACTCCAAAGAAGATTTAATAAGTAGTATTAGCGATGGTCTTTACTGCAAATCAATGGGCGGAGGTAGTGTAGGTGCTACAGGACAATTTAATTTTGCGGTAGAAGAAGGTTATCTAATTAAAAATGGTAAATTAACTAGCCCAGTAAAGGGAGCCACTTTGATTGGTGAGGCTAAAGAAGTTATGCCAAAAATATCAATGTGCGGAAATGACTTAGAATTAGCACCTGGTTTTTGCGGATCCATCAGTGGAAGTGTCAACGTAACTGTTGGTCAACCTCATATTAAGGTTGATTCAATCACTGTTGGTGGAAGATAGGATATGAATTCAAGAGAAATAAAAACTCAAATCTCCGAAGCTGCAGATTCTCTAAATCTTAGAAAATGGGATTATGGTGCAAGCTTTTCTAATGATTACTCTGTTCAAGTAGATAAAGGTGAAGCTAAACAACTTAAAGTATCTCAAAAGCAAATTTTAACTATAAGAGTTTGGAATCAATCTAATCTTGTTGGGATTACTACAACAAGTGATATTAGTGAATCTGGTATTAAAAAGGCTCTAAAGCAAGCAAATATAGCTTCTGATTTCGGCAATAAGAATGAAAGCACAGAATTTTCACCACTAGCGAAGGATCCTATTAAAGTTAAAGAAGTTAAAAAAAGAAGTCCTGTTGGAATAAAAAAATTACTTACGCTTTTAAGAGAAGCAGAAGTAAATCTAATTGAAAGTCATGAATCAATAAAATCTGTTCCATATAATGGTTTATCTGAGAGTTTCTTTGAGAGAGTTTATGCAAATAGTGATGGTGCCTTTCGATGTTATTCCAAAAGTCAAGCCGCACTTTATTTATATGCAAGAGCAGAAGAAAAAAATAGTAAACCTCGTAGCTCAGGTTCTGTAAAACTTGGATATGGAGTTGATGATATAGATATTGAGTCATGTATTAGAGAGGCTTCAAATAAAACAATTTCTCATTTAAATTATTCACCTATTAAAACTAATAAATATTTAATATGTTTTTCACCAGAATCTTTTTTAACTATCATTAATGCCTTTAGCTCAATGTTTAATGCTAGAAGCATTTTAGATGGAGTGAGCTTATCTAATAAAAATTCTATTGGAGAGAAACTAACTACAGAAGCACTTAATATTTACGACGATGGTCTTCACGAAAAGAATATTTCTTCATCACCATTTGATGGAGAAGGAACCCCAACCAAAAGACTATGTTTAATTAACAGAGGTAGAATTGAAAATTTTATACATTCTGAATCAACTGCAAGAATATTTAATACAATTCCCACTGGCCACGCTGGACTAGGATCAAAAGTCTCAGTATCTCCTGATTGGGTAGTAGTTGAGAAATCAGAGGAAAACTTTGATCTCAAAACATCATTAGATCACTCTACTTATGAGGGAGAATTTGTTTATATTGAAGAACTAAATGCAATCCATGCAGGTGTCAGAGCGAGTCAAGGTTCATTCTCTCTTCCATTTGATGGATGGCTATATAAAAACAGAAAAAAAATCTCAATAGAATCTGCCACTGTTGCAGGAGATATTAAATATCTTTTGAAAAATATAGTAAATATTGAATCAAGCCAGGAGGTAACAACAAGTGGAGTTTCTCCTCATATATGGGTTGACGAATTATCAATAACTGGTGACGCGTGAGAATTATATTCTGGGGAACACCTGAATATTCAATTGCGAGCCTTGATAGTTTTATTAAATCTAATCACGAAGTAATTGCAGTAGTTAGCCAACCAGACAAGAAAAGATCTAGGGGAAATAAATTAATATCCTCTCCTGTTAAGAGCTTTGCTGAGCAAGAATCTATAAAAATTTATACTCCAGATAAAATCAGAAGCAATATAGATTTTATAAATGAACTTAAATCAATATCTTGTGATTTATTTATTGTTATAGCTTACGGGAAAATTTTACCCAAAGAGATATTGGAAATCCCAAAATTTGGTTGTTGGAACGCACATGCTTCATTACTTCCAAAATGGCGTGGTGCGGCCCCAATCCAATGGTCCCTAATAAAAGGTGATGAATTTACTGGAGTAGGAATAATGAAAATGAATGAAGGACTGGATACAGGCGACTTATTATTGGAAGAAAAAATTAAAATCGATAATAACGATAATTTAAATACACTATCGGAAAAACTTAGTATTTTATCTGCAAAATTATTTTTAAATGCTGTATCTTTACTCGAAGAAAATATTAATAAAAATACTAATTTTAAGTTGACAAAACAAAATACCCTTGGAAGAGAAATTACTTACGCAAGAATGATTGAAAAATCAGACTACAAAGTGGTTTGGAGTAATGAGGCATTTAAAATTTCTCAAAAAATAAAAGCATTATATCCACGAGTAAATACAATTTTTAAAGGAAAGAACCTAAAAATAATTAAAATCAAAGTTTTGAGTAGTGATGAAATTAAAAATGAAAAATACCTTTTCATGAGCAATTATTCAAAACCAGGAACTATTATTGCTGTCATAGAAAATGAAGGGATAATAATTTCAACTAAAACTGATCCGATTATTTTGTTAGAAGCAAAACTTGAAGGCAAAAACGTATCTAGCAAAAATCAATTGATACAACAGTTAAATCCAACAGTAGGTGAATATTTCTCAGATTAATTTTTAGATTCTTTTTTAGAGAATCCCCAAATAAAAGCAAAAAGAATCAAAATATAAAAATAATAGTCTGGAAGAATAGACTCTTTAATTAACGTATTTAATAAAAGCTTAATCCCAACAATTAAAATTGCTACGTAACCGGCTGTTTCTAATCTAGAAAATATATCCAGAAGTTTTAGAAAAATCCCAGATGTAAATCTTAATGCTAATACCCCAATTACTGCTCCAAATATAATTAATATGTATTGATCGCTAATAGCTACTGCGGTAGTGATACTATCTATGGAAAATGCAAAATCAGTAATTGAAAGAAGTGCTACAACCCTTAAAAACCTAAAATTATTTTTATTTTTACCCGTACCATTTTCAGCGTTTTCTATATCTGAATTTAAAAAAACATTAGAGAAGAATAAGTATATTAAATAAAAACCAGCAAAAATCCTTATAAGAATAAACTTGAGAAGAACTTTAGATAATATGATAAGAATAATTCTAAATAATAAAGATATTGTTATCCCAATATTTAAGGCTCTTGTCCTTAATTCCGAACTGTCGAGGGATTTAGTAAGAGAAGCTAATGCGACAGCATTATCAGCCGACAATAATAATTCTAACGAAATTAATATTGGCAAAAGTGTAAAGATTTCGTACCAACTGTCTACCTGATCTAGTGTGGGTATAAAAGAATTTATTGCCGCTGAATCCATCAAATATTATTCACAATCAGTATAAAATCTAATATAATGTATCGGATATTCGTAATCAAGATTGATAACTATAAATGAGTTTAAATACTTTAATTAATTATATTTCAAACTCGCAAATTACTTCTGAATTAATAAAAAGAATTTCAAAAAATAAAGAATTAAATATTATTGGTTCAAGTAGATATGCAAAATCAATAATCTTAGATAGCATCTCAAAAAAAGAAGATAAAAATATATTATTAATTTGTCCTAATATAGAAATTGCCTATAAATGGATTGGTTATTTTGAAAGTATAAATAATAAAGCAGTTTTATATTATCCACCAACAGAACATCTACCATATGCATCAATTAATAAATCCAAAGAGATTGAATTTACTCAGCTTACTGTTTTATCAAAATTAATAAAAAAAGAGAAAAAAGAACTTGATATTGTTATATCGACAGAAAGATCACTACAACCACATCTAATAAATAAAAACTTATTAATTGAAAACAAGTTAGATTTGCGAAAAGGGGATCAAATCGAGATTCAAGAATTAGCAAATAAACTTACATTACTGGGTTATAAAAAGGAAAATGTAACTTCTACAGAGGGATTCTGGAGTAGAAGAGGAGAAATAGTAGATATTTATCCTGTCAATAATGAGTTTCCTATAAGATTAGAATTTTTTGATAATGTTATTGAGAAAA
Source organism: Prochlorococcus sp. AG-347-N23 (assembly GCA_003281125.1). Taxonomy (GTDB): domain Bacteria; phylum Cyanobacteriota; class Cyanobacteriia; order PCC-6307; family Cyanobiaceae; genus Prochlorococcus_A. Next base: position 6,834 of record QCCW01000005.1, read on the forward strand.
TAAGAGAATATGATTCACAGACACAAAAAACATTAGAGAGTATTAATAATATTGAAATAGTACAGTCTGGAATTGATTTACTAATAAAAGATAAGTTGAATAATTTATCAAAGGACAGTATTTTTAATTCAGAAGACATAAAAAAAAATAATCTTGATCGTTATTTAGGAATTATTGAAAAAGAACCATCAAACATAATTGATTATATAAATGAGGAAACTATTCTCGTAATTGATGAATTAGAAGATTGTAAAAAATTTGCAAATAATTGGTATCTAGATTCAAAAAGTAATTTTGATAATTGTGAATATGAATTAAATGAAAACCTTAAAAATAATGATATTAATTTTAAAGCTAAGCCTAATTTGCATTTAAAGTTTGACGAAATATTAAATACACTAGGAAATTTTAATTTAATAAAATTGTATGAATTTGAATCTAAAAAAAATATTGATAATAGATTTTTACTAAATGATAAAAGATTAAATTCATACTCTAAAAATATTGGAAAATTATCAAACGACATAAATAAAAATATCAGAAATAAAGAAAAGGTTTGGATATTATCAGCACAACCATTGAGAACTAGGACTTTACTTTTTGAGCATGAATGTAATACTAACTTCTTAAACAATCCTAATAATTTTGAAGAAGCACTTAAGTCAATTAATAATTCAACTCCTTTAATTATAAAAAATAAAAACAATTATGAAATCGAGGGTTTTTATCTTCCGATATGGAAAGTCGTTCTGATAACTGATAAAGAATTATTCTCACAACAATCTCTTTTTAATAATGTATTTATAAGAAGGAAAAAAAGTAGTATCAATTCAAATATAAATGTGAATAAGATTAGTCCAGGTGATTTTATAGTTCATAAAAACCATGGAATAGGAAAATTTCTAAAAATAGAAAAAATAAATATAACTGGAGATTCAAGAGATTATTTAGTAATTCAGTATCAAGATGGAAAAATAAGTGTGGCCGCTGATCAACTCGGTAGTGTTAATAGATATAGATCAAGTGGAAAAATAAAGCCAAAAATAAATAAATTAGGAGGGACAGAATGGGCAAAAATAAAAGATAAAAATAAGAAACAAATCAAAAAAGTCGCTATCGATATCTTAAAACTTTATGCAAAGAGAGAAAAATTAAACGGACACATATACCCAGAAGATGGTCCATGGCAAGATGAATTAGAAGAATCATTCCCTTATCAACCAACACCAGATCAAATTACTGCTGTAAAAGAAATAAAATCTGATATGGAAAGCGATAAACCAATGGATAGGTTAGTTTGTGGTGATGTAGGTTTTGGCAAAACAGAAGTAGCTGTTCGTGCTATTTTTAAAGCTATTACATCAGGCAAGCAGGTAATATTACTTGCACCTACAACAATCCTAGCCCAGCAACATTGGAGAACAATAAGTAATAGATTTTCACCTTACCCAATAAAAGTTTCATTACTCAATAGATTCAAAACCCTTAATGAGAGAAAGGAAATCTACGCAGGATTAAAAAATAACAAAATTGATTTAGTAATAGCAACTCACCAAATTTTAGGAAAAGAAATTGAAATAAAAAACTTAGGACTTCTTGTTATTGATGAGGAACAAAGATTTGGAGTAAAGCAAAAGGAGAAAATTAAAAAAATCAAAACTAATATAGATGTTTTAACTCTCTCTGCAACTCCAATTCCAAGGACTCTTTATATGAGCTTATCAGGACTGAGACAAATGAGCTTACTAAATACTCCTCCACCATCAAGAAGATCAATTAAAACAAATTTAGCTGAAATAGATATGGATGTTATAAGAGCTGCAATTAATCAGGAACTTGATAGAGGAGGTCAAATTTTTTATGTTCTTCCAAGAATTTCTGATATTGATCAAGCTATAAACAAATTAAAAAATATCTTTCCTAATTTAAAGTTTATTGTTGCTCATGGACAAATGAACGAAACAGAGCTTGAAAATGCAATGATTGCTTTTAATAACGGAGAAGTGGATCTTATGATATGCACAACGATAATTGAAAGTGGATTAGACATTCCTAAAGTAAATACCATTATTATTGAAGATTCTCACAAATTTGGACTTTCACAACTTTATCAACTTAGAGGAAGAGTTGGTAGAAGTGGTATACAAGCACATGCTTGGTTATTTTATCCAAATATAAATAAAATTAATGACGCTGCAAAGGAAAGATTGAGAGCTATAAAAGACTTTTCGGAACTAGGAAGTGGATACCAACTCGCGATGAAAGATATGGAAATAAGAGGTGTTGGTAGTTTACTAGGAGAGGAACAAAGTGGAAAGGTTAATGCTATTGGATATGACCTATACATAGAAATGCTCCATGAGGCTATTTCAGAAATTAGTGGACAAGAAATACCAGAAGTCAGGGACACACAAATTGATCTCCCAATAAATGCATTTATACCTGCATCATGGATTTTAAACAGGGAAGAAAAGCTTGACGCTTACAAATCTGCTAGTGAATGTACTAATAGTAATGAATTAACTGAATTAGCTACAGACTGGATTAATAGATATGGTACTTTGCCCAAACCTGTTGAGTCATTAATTATGTTAATGAGACTAAAATTGCTCGCTAAAAGATGTGGTTTTAACAAAATCAAATTAAAAAAACCAAACATCATTATAGAAACTAAATTGAAAATATCTACTTTTAAAATACTTAGACATTCATTACCTAGTAGTTTTCAAAATAAATTCATTTTTGATGAAGGGGAACAATTGTCTCTTATAACTATAAGAGGTTTAGGAGTCACTGAAGTCCAAAATCAAATTGATCAATTAATGTATTTGTTAGGCTTATTTGTTCAAGAAATAAATAATTTTGAAAAAGATTTATTAATTAAAAAAGAATAAATTATTAAATAATTATTTAAAATCCGCGAAAATGTTTAATTTCGGTTAGATTCTTAAAAATTTTCTTTTTATATGGGTGAATATATTGATGTCGGAATACAAAGTTCGATTTTTCCCTTAACAATAATCATATCTTCTCTATTACTTGGTATTTATGCACTTTTCGGTGTTGAAACAGAAAATGATGATGATGATTCTGATTCAGGAAGTGGTGGCTTAATGCAACCAATCTAAATTATTTATAAATAACTTGTTTCGATTTTCTCTTAGAAATCCTAAATAATCTATAAATAGAACCAATCATTAAAATCAAAGCAGTAAAAGAAGAAATAAATATAAAAACTACTAAAAAAATTTCATAAAGATTTGAAAAAAGACCAATTATTAATATTAAAGATTCATTAATTAACTTCGGCATATTTTGTAGCAACAAATTTTTATTAGGAATTAGATAATTTATGTAAACTAATAAAAGACTCAAAACAAAAAGAAAGGCGGCCTCAGTAAATATTCTTCTTCTAGATTTCCTTCTAAGACTTAATTTTTTTTTGAATATATATTTATCAGACTTTTTATTCAAATTTGGGATGCTTAAATCAGCCATACTTCAAAGATCTATGAATAAATTAATAAAAATTCTGAAATGAAATTACCCTATACTATCGTGTTTGTATTTTGTACGCTAACTTGTAATTATTTTGGATTTATTAGTTCATTTTTTTCTTTATCTATAACAGGATTAAAAAAATAAATAAAAGTGGAAGATAATAGAACTAAAGAACATATTGCAATGAAAGGAGGCATAAAGAAATTAAAAAAATTTACTTTGGTATTTAATCCAAATCTTATTTTTTTAGCAAAATTATTAGATACACCAATTTTTTTAATTCTGACTCTTGATGATTCATTTAATTGATCAAAACAATTAATAGTGTCTAACAACAATGAATTGCCAATCTTTAAAATTAACGGTTTTACATTTGGTTTAGAGCTCTTGAGAACAACATTATGTATATGAAGATTCTCAGCCTTTATATCAATTAATTTAGACTCATATATTGGGTTTTCGTTTTTAATTAGAAGATTTGAATAAATATAAAAAGCATCCATAATAGGTCCTAAATGTTCAACTTTTCCTTCGATAAGTGGTTTATCAATTATTATCAATTTCCATTGCGAAATTATTGATATTTGATCTTTATTTTCATTGTTTGAATAATCCGGCAACCCTATTATTTCGAGACTTACGGAAGATTGATGAAATGACAATTTATTTTGATTCATATTAAAAATCGAATAAAAAATTCTTCAACCTTTGATAACCTAGATTAGAAATACAAAGAGATAAGATAAGCAAAGATTTTATGATGATTTCATCATTTTCAGTTTGATTTAAAAGCTTTTTAACTCTCATGCTATCTAAGTTAAATCTCTCTTTAATCAACTCGATAAGTCTTTTTTTAAAATCATTCCAAATAACTGAATTTTTGTATGAATCTTCTTTAGATTGAAGTAACTTTCTGAAATATGGATATAAAAATCTAGACATTTCAACTGTAATTTTTATTAAGGCATCAAATTCATCTAGATTAATATTATTATTCACATAAGATTTTCTTAATTGATTATTGTTCCTTAATTTCCAAATAGTAACTTTATTTGGCAAAACATTATTTAGATCAAGCCTATTAGATATTGCATAAAGTGATTGTATACCATTTAAATCAATAGTTTCTAGAATTAATAATAATAAATCAAGCTTCTCTATAGACTTCCTTGATACCCGATTCCCTTTGGTTAAAACTGTAATTGTTCTTTAAAAATTTGAGTTTACTATAACAGAATTATCAATCTATTTTTTGAAATAAATATGAATATAACTTATCAAGTTCATCAATAGTTAGCATTCCATAACTCCATAATAAGATTGGTAATGGAGTTTTATTTTTTATAGATAATTTTAGACCAAGTTCAATAGAAGATTCATCTAAACCTACTACATTAAATAAATAAATTATCATTTCTCTAGATACATTATTCTTCATAAGTTCTATAAAGTTATTTAATACTTGAGTAAATGAGAGATTTAGTCATTTGATTAAGGACTAATTTTCTTATAAAAAGATAATTATTTAAAAGTAAAAATGAAAATTTCCTCACTGGAAATAAAAAAACGTTTCTATTAGCAAAAATTGATATCAATGATTCAGTTATGAAAATAGTGACCATAATATCTAAAATCCTGCACGAAAAATACTTAAATTTAAATGATATCAATTGCATTTTAGTAATAGCAGTATTTTTATCAAAAAGATCATAAATAGTATTGACATCTCTCCAACAACTATTTAGACCCTGACCACCAACAGGATGAAATGTATGAAATGCATCTCCAACAAAAACTAATTTTTTAAAATTTAAAACTGGTAAATTTAATGATAATGAAACAGGAAAAATATTAAATTCGCCGACTATTTGATCCAACTTAAATTCATCAGGCAAGATAGTTGATAAATTATCCATTAAAAAATTCTTATCAGAATTTAACCTTTCCGTTGCCTTTAATGTACTAGAAGTCCAAATTACTTGATATAAATTTTTTTCTAAAGGTAATAATGCAAGTGGTCCCTCTTTTCTAAAAATTTCATAAGCGCGCTTTTCACAATGACCTCTAAGAGAAACTTTAAAAGTTAAACAAGACTGACGATAAGATTTTTTTATATCAACAAAATCTAAGAATTTTTTGTCAAGTGAGTTTGCTCCTGTTGAATAGAATTGATAATCAAATAATATTTTTTTACGTAACAATCTCTGTGGTGTCATAAAAAATATATTTTCATAATTATCAATCTCTTGAAAAAATATGTTCATGAGATCCGAATGTTTAACTACCCAGCCAATATTTTCAGCAGAACTTATATCATCATCTAAGTCAAAAGTTGATAAATTGGTCAAAGCAGAAGTTACGCTATCTGAAATTGAAAGGGTATCAAAGCCAAATAAAAATGGTTCTAATTTTTCCCAAAGTCTGAATTTAGATAAGATTTTTCTTGTTGAGTGAGTAATCGCGTAAGTTTTATCTTTACCAATTAATCTATCTTTTGTTAATAAATCAGTTAAAAAAATATTACAATCAAATTTTGAAAGTGCAATTGAAAGTAGTAAACCAGTGGGACCGGATCCAACAATCTTAAAATTTAATTTACTTTTCATCGGTATATATAATTATCAACTATCTTTTTAAATAAATATAACAAATTTCCTCAAATGCTGGTCTTAGTAAATAGGGGTACTCACCAACCCATAAGTTAATTTCAGGAAGCCAAGCATCGGTCAAATAAAAATCTCTTTCAAAATTACGGTTATCAGATGTTATTAAACATCTAATACTCGAACCCACCCTAATTTGACTGTGCTTATTTTCCATAGGAAAACTTAACTTTTCCAAATAACCATCTTCATCTTCTAATTCAAGTACTATCCAAGTCCTTTTGTTTTCGATAACTTCTAATCGACCTTGATTATTAGATTGTTCTCTTGAACTTTCAATCTTTTCTGTTTTATAGATATCTGATATGTAGCCATCAAATATTGAAAAAAATTTATATTTTCTTAACTTCAAATTTTTTCTACTTGATTCAAGAATTGGGCCCCAGATAATATACAAAAAGAAACCTACACATAGGAATAACCAGAAATTATTAGTTTGATCTCCAGTCGAACTAATAATTAATGAGATAAATCCACCAATTGAAGAAACTATTACTCTTTGAAGAATTTTTCTCGGATTCCCCAACGCGTACTTAAATTGACTCCCTGTACCAACTGCAGGAATAAGTTTTGAAATTTGGTTTGAATTAATTGGAATTAGCATTTTAAAAAATCAATTTTTCAAGTCCGTAAACTAAAGTTTCATAATTACCTATTTTTTTAATAGCCTGTAAAACTCCTGGCATATATGCCTTTCTATCAATAGTGTCATGCTTAATTGTGTAAGTTTCACCTGGAGATCCCATAATTACTACCTGATGAGCCAGTAATCCTGGTAATCGTACAGAATGGATATTAATTCCTGAATCTCTGAGGCCACCCCGTACACCTTTCAATGACTCAGACTCTTTTACTAAATTCTGATTAAATTTCTTTGGATATTCTTCAATCATTTCTGCAGTTTTTATAGACGTCCCACTAGGAGAATCAGCTTTTTGATTATGATGCATCTCTATTAATTCAATATTGTCGTAAAACCTTGCAGCTACCGATGCAGCCTGCTGAAGAAGAACCATACCTACTGAAAAGTTAGGAATTATTGCACAACCAACGGATGCTTTCTGAGCAAAAACAGACAAATCTTGTATTTGCGAAGGGTTTAGACCTGTAGTTCCTACAACTGGCGATACACCATATGCAATAGCTGATCTGGTATTTTCATATACAGAATCAGGATGCGTAAAATCAACCAGCACAGGTTTGATTTTTTCATTTCTATAATTTTGACTAACAGAACATAAAGTTCCTTCAAAATCATTTGAAACAAAAACATCACAATTTTCAACATTTAATAATTCAGAAATATTTGAGCCATTGTTCTTTTCGTTTATATCGATTGCTGCAACAAGTTCACAATCTTTTGAAGATAAAACAGTATTAACAACTTCGCTACCCATTCTGCCTAAAGCTCCTGAGACTAGTACTGGTATGGGTTTTTTTGGATTTTCAATCATTTTTTTAAAAAATTTTTTTTTAAAGGTTGTTACACGCTATTTATATTGCACACAATAACGTCTTTTCATTCGTAGGCTGGTAGAAATACTTAAAGAAAATCAATGTTTACGCAGGTCCGCTCAGCAAACCGCAGAGTATCTCCTGTTGAGGATAACAACCACAAAGTTGTAATAAAAGCTGTTTATGTTGTCCTTGAGCCACAATACCAAAATTCCTTAACGGAAGCTGCAAAGTCAATAAATAAGATGAATGGGCCAATAGGTATAGACCTCAGCGGCTACCTTATCGAAGAACTTAGGAATGATAGTAATTTTGAAGATTTTAAAGAAGATATAGCTAATGCAGATATATTTGTTGCTTCTCTAATTTTTATTGAAGATCTTGCTCAAAAAGTTGTTGATGCAGTATCTCCATTTAAAGACAAACTTAAAGCATCAATTGTTTTCCCCTCCATGCCAGAGGTGATGAGGCTAAATAAGTTAGGTTCATTTAGTATGGCCCAACTTGGTCAATCAAAAAGTATTATTGGAGATCTAATAAAAAAGAAAAAACAATCTGATGGAGCAAGTTTCCAAGATTCAATGTTGAAGTTATTAAATACATTACCTTCAATACTTAAATATTTACCCGTAGAAAAAGCTCAAGATGCTAGAACATTTATTCTGAGTTTTCAGTACTGGTTAGGTGGTACCACTGAAAACTTAAAAAACTTCTTGTTAATGATTTCTGAAAAGTACGCTGTTTCAGAGATCATAAAAGATCAAATAGAAGAATTTAAAATTCAAGACCCTGAAACATTCCCAGATTTAGGAATTTGGCATCCTCTTGCTCCTTTTATGTTTGAAAGTCTTAAAGAATATCAAAATTGGGAAAACAATAGGAAGGATATAAACCCTAAAGATGACAAAACTCCAACAATAGGATTAGTGCTTCAAAGGAGTCATATCGTTACTGGAGATGATGCTCATTATGTTGCTGTTATTCAAGAATTGGAATACAGAGGTGCGAGAGTATTACCTATTTTCTGTGGAGGTCTAGATTTTTCTAAACCAGTTAATGAATTTTATTATGATTCCATAAATAAGGATCAACCTATAGTAGATGGAGTTGTATCTCTAACAGGATTTGCACTTGTTGGTGGACCAGCAAGACAAGATCATCCTAAAGCTATCGAAGCCCTAAAAAGGTTAAACAGACCCTATATGGTTGCACTTCCATTAGTCTTCCAGACCACACAAGAATGGGAAGATAGTGATCTAGGGTTGCACCCAGTTCAGGTAGCACTTCAAATTGCAATTCCAGAACTTGATGGTGCTATTGAACCTATTATTCTCTCAGGTCGTGATGATGCTACAGGAAAGGCGCATACGCTCCAAGATCGAGTTGATGTAATAGCTGAAAGAGCCATAAAATGGTCAACTTTAAGAGTCAAACAAAGAAAGGACAAAAAATTAGCCATCACAGTATTTAGTTTTCCACCAGACAAAGGAAATGTTGGTACTGCAGCATACTTAAATGTTTTCGGTTCAATTTATAGAGTACTCCTTGAAATGAAATCGAAAGGATATCAAATAGATGAACTTCCAAGTAATTCAAAAGAATTAATGGAAAAAGTAATTAATAATCCTGAAGCAATGGACGGCTCTCCTGAGTTAAGTATTGCTCATAAAATGTCAGTAAAAGAATACGAAGAGTTCACACCATATTCACAAAGACTTGAAGAGAATTGGGGTAAACCTCCTGGAAACCTAAATAGTGACGGACAAAATCTCCTTATTTATGGAAAACATTTTGGAAATGTTTTTATAGGTGTACAACCTACATTTGGTTACGAAGGTGATCCGATGAGGTTACTTTATTCAAGAAGTGCCAGTCCTCATCACGGTTTTGCCGCTTATTACACCTATGTAGAAAAAATCTGGGGAGCTGATGCTGTTCTTCATTTTGGAACTCACGGATCACTCGAATTTATGCCTGGTAAACAGATGGGCATGAGTGAAACATGCTATCCGGATTCTCTCATTGGATCCCTACCTAATTTGTATTACTATGCTGCTAATAATCCTTCTGAAGCAACAATCGCGAAAAGAAGAGGTTACGCCTCAACTATTAGTTATCTAACTCCTCCAGCAGAAAATGCAGGACTCTACAAAGGACTTAAAGAACTAAGCGAACTTGTAGGTTCTTATCAACAATTAAGAGAAAATAGTAGGGGTATTCAAATAGTTAATGCAATAGTTGAGACTTCTAAACAATGTAATCTTGACAAGGATGTTGAGCTCCCTTCAAAAGATGTAGAGGAACTCTCAATTGATGAAAGAGATTTATTTGTTGGTAATATCTATAAACAGTTGATGGAAATTGAAAGTAGATTATTACCTTGCGGTCTTCATACTATTGGAGAAGCTCCAACAGCAGAAGAAGCAGTTGCAACACTTGTAAATATTGCATCATTGGAGAGAGAGCAAGAGGGATTAAGATCTCTCCCTGGATTGTTAGCTGAATCCATGGGGCTGAATATTGAACAAATTTATGATGGTAATAATAAAGGTGAACTCAAATTTGTAGAGCTAAATGAAAAAATCATAAAGACATCAAGAGAGTCTATTTTTGCAATGGTCAACTCTTTAAAAATTGTTGATGGCAGAGTTTATTTAGAAAAATCACTTCTTTCCAAATTGTTCGACTTCCTTAAAGTATTTGGTTTGAATTTACCTACCCCTTGGCTAAGGGTCTGTAACTTAAATGGATTTAATGAAGTTAACCAAAAGGAATTAAATAAATTATTTGATTACTTACTTTTCTGTTTGGAACAAGTCTGTGCTGATAAAGAAATGGATAGCCTCATTAAAGCATTAGATGGAAATTATGTTTTACCTGGACCAGGTGGAGATCCTATAAGAAATCCAGGTGTTTTACCCAGTGGTAAAAATATCCATGCACTTGATCCACAATCAATACCTACTACAGCAGCAGTAGCTGCTGCAAAGTCGGTTGTTGACAAATTAATTGAGAGACAAAAGGAAGAGCAAGGGACCTGGCCTGAAACAATTGCTTGTGTTTTATGGGGTACTGATAACATCAAAACTTATGGAGAATCACTTGCCCAAATCTTATGGTTTGTTGGTGTAAAACCAAAACCAGATTCTGTTGGAAGAATCAACAAATTAGAATTAATCCCTTTAAAAGAGTTAGGTAGGCCAAGAATAGATGTAGTCGTTAACTGCTCAGGAGTTTTTAGAGATTTATTCATAAATCAGATGGCATTAATAGATCAGGCGGTCAAATTAGCGGCTGAGGCTGATGAACCATTGGAATCTAATTTTGTAAGGAAACATTCACTAGAACAAGCAGAAAAAGAAGGCACTTCTATCAGAGAAGCTTCAGCGAGAGTATTCTCTAATGCCAGTGGAAGCTACAGTTCAAATGTTAATTTAGCTGTAGAAAATTCAACATGGGAGGAAGAAAATGAATTACAAGAAATGTATTTATCTCGTAAAACATATGCTTTTAATGCCGATAATCCAGGTGAGATGAATCAAAAAAGAGAGGTATTTGAGTCAGTAATGAAAACAGCAGATGTTACATTTCAAAACCTTGATTCCTCAGAGATTTCATTAACAGATGTAAGTCATTATTTTGATTCTGATCCAACAAAATTGATTAAGACACTTAGAGATGATGGGAAAGAACCAAGTAGCTATATAGCGGATACAACCACTTCTAATGCTCAAGTTAGAACACTTGGAGAAACTATCAGATTAGACTCAAGGACAAAACTTTTAAATCCTAAGTGGTATGAAGGTATGCTTAAATCTGGTTATGAAGGAGTTAGAGAACTTTCTAACAGACTTAATTACACTCTTGGTTGGAGTGCGACAAGTGGTCAAGTAGATAATTTTGTATATGAAGAAACTAATGAAACATTCATAAATGACGAAGAGATGAGGAAAAGATTAATGGATCTTAATCCTAATAGTTTCAGAAGAATTGTTGGAACTCTGCTAGAAGTTAATGGTAGGGGATATTGGGAAACTTCAGATGAGAATATTGAACAGTTGAAAGAACTATACCAAGAGGTAGAGGATAAAATCGAAGGAGTTAAAGAATAATAAATTAATTATTTTCTGTAAATCTTGTCAGCTACTTTCAGGATTTGATAATTGAGTTTGACGTTGTGAACCCTCACAATGTCAATATTAAATTGAGAACAAAGACAACTTATTGCAAGTGTTCCTATATCTCTTTCCTTAGGATTTTTCTCATTCAAAATTTCTCCTATAAATCTCTTCCTAGATGCACCTATCAAAATTGGCAAATTCCATTTTTTAAATACATTTAAGTTTCTCAAGATTTCCAAATTATGAATGATATCCTTTGAAAAACCAATTCCAGGATCCACTATTATATTTCTTTCAGATACATTTTTTTCTAAAGCATTTTTTATTAAATTATCAAGCGAGCACTTAACATCACTCAATACATTCTGGTAATTAGTGAGTTGATTCATATTTTGACTATTACCACGACTATGAGTTATGACGAATGGACAGTTGAATTTTGATACAACATCCAAAATTTTTATATCTCTTCTTCCTCCTGTGACATCATTTATCCAGTTTGCACCATTTAAAAGAGCTTCGTAAGCAACTTCAGAATTAAAAGTATCAATAGAAATTAAAACATCTGGAAATTCAGATTTTATTAATTTTAGATATGGGATCAATCTTTTTATTTCTTTACTAGATCCAACTTCTTCAGCTCCAGGTCTCGTACTTTGAGCACCAAGATCAATAACATCAACTCCATTGCTCAAGAAATGGTCTACTTGATCTATAACTTTTTTTGAGGAGTTTAATTCCCCACCATCACTAAATGAATCAGGTGTTAAATTAATAACTCCCATAATTGAAGTTTTTTGGCCCCACCCTTTTGGCCATGGATTTTTGTTATTGATAATTTGCAATTCTCGCAAAACTATTCGGATCTAATGATGCCCCTCCAACTAATACCCCATCTATATCACTCATTGACATGATTTCGTCAATATTATTAGGTTTAACAGATCCACCATATTGAATAATTACATCATCAAAACCTATTAATTTCCGAATCAAAGAACATATCTTGTTAGCGTCTTCTGCCTCACATGTTTTACCAGTGCCAATAGCCCATATTGGTTCATAGGCAACAATTAAATTAGATGGATCTGTATTTTCTAATCCTTGTTCAACCTGTCTAGTAATAACTCTAACAGCTTCTCCTCTCTCTCTTTGTTCTAATGTTTCTCCTACACAAACTATTGGAGTAAGTCCACTAGATTGGGCAAAAACTACTCTTTTATTAATTTGTTCATCACTTTCACTAAAATATTTCCTTGGTTCACTATGTCCAACGATTGCATATGAGACACCATGTTCAAGAAGCATTTTTGGAGATATTTCTGCAGTAAATGCCCCTTGATCTTCCCAGTGAATATTTTGACTAGAAATATCTAAATAATCAAAATCAGAATGATCCGAAAAAGTTGAAATTGCTGTAAAAGGTGGAGCAATAACAACTTTACGATCGTCTTTTATGTTTTTTATTAAAGGAATAAACTCTTCTAAATAGGATTTAGCTTCGGCACAAGTCATGTGCATTTTCCAATTGCCAGCAATTACAGATTTTCTCAAAATACTATCTCCAAGAAAAATATACTAATACAAAGTGAGTTGAATAAGCTAACTATTCAAAAATTAATTCATTTTTTAGAAATATTACTTTATCTCCCTTATTTAACTTCCTTCCTCTCCTAGTCTCAATTAAACCATTAACCTTAACAGAACCGGATTTAATAAAAATTTTCGCTTCGCCACCAGAAGATACCAAATTTTTCCATTTTAAGAATTGATCCAATTTCATTGTTTTTTATGCCCAAAGATATTGATAAAGTAGGATAAACAATTAAATATATAATATCTTGAGACTAATACCACCAGTCAGACCATATTCAAATAGGTTTATCAAGGGTTTTATATGCATGCTTATTTACGTAGCTTGTTGGCCTTTATTAGCTTATTTAGCTGGAAACTTAATCCCAGCGATTGGGTCAGGTGATCTCTCAAAAGTTTCTAGCATAATAATTAAGTCTTTATTTGTATTTTTAGTTCAAAAAATTGCTCAATTTGGACAGGATGTATTCATAGCAAAACCATCTTTAGAAATTAGTGAAGTGATGAGAGGAAATTTATTTAACAGAATTCAAAAAATAAAGATGAATTCTTTTGAAAATATTTCAGCCGGGGACATCACATATAGACTTACAGAAGATGCAGACAGGGTAAGTGAAGTTATTTATAAAACAGCTCAAGATACTATTCCATGCAGTTTACAGTTGTTAGCGGTAATAATCTATATGTTTTATTTAGACTGGTCACTAACAGTATCAACATTCGTTTTAGCACCATTGATTATTCTTTCAGTTAACAGTTTTGGGAAAAGAGTTTTAATAGCATCCGAAAAAAGTCAGGAGTCAACAAGTAATTTGGCAGGGTTAATAGGTGAATCTATAAATGGAATGTCCACTATAAGAGCTTTTGCTGCAGAAAATTGGATTGAGAAAAGATTTTATAAAAGATTAAGTACAAATAAAAAAGCAAAATATAAAACATTAAAACTACTTGCATTTCAACATCCAGTTGTAGGATTTGTTGAAGCATTTGGAATATTGGCAATATTAGGTTTAGGAGCCGCAAGAATCAATCTAGGGCTTCTAACAAGCGAAGAATTTAGTAGTTTTTTTGCAGCAATATTAATGCTTATTGATCCAATAAGCCATGTAAGCACAAATTTTAATGAATATAAACAGGCAGAAGCCTCAATAAAAAGATTGAAAAACATAAATCAAGAACCTTTCGAAGATGATGAAGAAAATTTAAGAAGGATATCTAATTTTGAAGGCAAAATAAGTTTCAAGAAAGTAAATTTCGCTTACAAAAAAGATAATCAAGTACTTAAAAATATCAATTTAGAAATTAAAAGAGGAGAAGTCACAGCATTTGTTGGAGCTTCTGGAGCAGGTAAAAGTACAATGTTGGCTTTGATATTAAAGTTTATAACTCCAAATTATGGAGACATTTATATAGATGATAAAAATCTCAAAATATTAAATACAAAAGATATTAGAAAAAACATTGCATTAGTGCAACAACAGCCTTTTTTGTTTTCAGGAACAATTATTGATGTAATAAGGATGGGCAGAAATTTCACCAAAGAAGAAGTTATAGAATCAGCAAGAAAAGCAAACGCTCACAACTTCATTCAAAAGCTTCCTGAGAAATATGAAACTGAGATAACTGAAAGAGGATCAAATTTATCAGGTGGTCAGATCCAGAGGATAGCAATTGCAAGAGCAATACTTGGGAACCCATCAATTCTTCTTTTAGATGAGGCAACAAGTGCGTTAGATGCAGAATCAGAGTCTGAAGTACGACAAGGACTTAATAGAGCTATGAAAGATAGAACAGTTATAGTAATTGCTCATAGATTAGCCACTACTCAAGAGGCCAATAAAATAGTTGTTTTCGACAAGGGTGAAATTATAGAGGTCGGGAAACATATTGATTTACTCAATAAAAAGGGGATTTATAAAGAATTATGTGAAAAACAATTGATTAAAAAATTATAACTCTATGTTATTTATTAAAAAGTTAAATCCATGACTGAAAAAACAACTGATTCTGGCAATCCAGTTTTAACCTTTGAAGGTAAAAATTATATAATAAATGAACTTTCTAATGAAATAAAAGAATCTATAAAAGGATTACAAATAGCGGAAACACAACTTAAAATGCATGAAGATACTTTGAAATTACTTTCAATAAGTCGAAATGCATTAGCTAATCAATTAAGAGAAAAACTAAAAAACTTAAAGTAAAGTCCTAATGTCTATGAATTTCTTGTAGAGAGTAAGTATCAATCTTTTTACTTTGCAAGGCCTTGATTGCTTTAATAGCTGCCTTAGCTCCAGGTATAGTAGTGAAAGTTGGAATATTGTACTCCAACGCAGCACGTCTTAAATATGCGTCATCATGGAGAGCCTGTGAACCAATTGGAGTATTAATTACTAATTGAACTAGACCAGAACGGATTAAGTCCTCTATATTTGGTCTGCCTTCATGTACTTTCAGCACTTCTTCAACTTGAATGCCTAAATCTGCTAAGTATGCTGCTGTACCTTTTGTAGCTATTAATTTAAATCCTAAAATTAATAATTCTCTTGCTACTTTTTCAAGATTTTTTTTATCTAAATCATTTGTAGACAAAAATGCCACTCCCTCAGATGGAACGCCATTTCCTGCTGCTAATTCAGACTTAGCATAAGCAATTCCGAAATCTTTAGCTAAACCCATTACTTCTCCAGTAGATCTCATTTCGGGTCCAAGAAGTGTATCAGATCCAGGAAATCTTTTGAAAGGCAAAACAGCTTCTTTAACTGCTTGATATTTGGGAGTAAATTCTTCGGTAAAATTAATATCTTCCAAAGTAAAACCTTGCATTAACTGTGTAGCTAATTTTGCGACTGGCTTACCTATTGCTTTTGAGACAAATGGGACTGTTCTGGAAGCTCTTGGATTTGCTTCAAGAATAAATAATTTATTTTCTTCATTATCTAAATTTGTTACTGCAAATTGCAAATTAATTAAGCCAACAACATTTAGTCTTTTTGCAATTAAAATAGTCCAGTCCTTTACTTTATCAAGAGTTGATGAAGAGAGAGAAATGGATGGCAAGCAACAAGCTGAGTCACCAGAATGAATTCCTGCAGGTTCCACATGTTCCATTAAACCTGCAATTACAACTGAACCTTCTGAATCACATAATGCATCAACATCTATTTCAATAGCATTATTTAAATATTGATCAAGAAGTATTGGATGATCAGGAGATACTTTAACAGCTTCTGAGATGTATCTTGATAATTCATTTTCATCTTTAACTATTTCCATTGCCCTACCTCCTAAAACATAAGAGGGTCTTACAACCAAGGGGAATCCTATTTTTTTTGCTACAGCTTGAGCTTCATTTAGATTACGAGCTATGCCGTTTAGAGGTTGCCTAATACTTAATTCTTCAAGTATTTTTGTAAATTCTTCTCTATCTTCTGCTAAATCAATAGAGACTGGAGACGTACCAAGAATTTTTGATCCGGTTCTGACCCCATCATTAGATTTAAGCCATTCAAATAATGATAAAGATAATTTCAGTGGGGTTTGACCCCCAAATTGAACAATCAAACCATGGGGATTTTCAGCTTCTATTATATTAAGTACATCCTCCAAAGTTACTGGCTCAAAATATAAGATATCGCTGGTATCGTAATCTGTTGATACAGTTTCAGGATTACTATTAACCATTATTGTTTTGTAACCATTTGTAGAGGCCTGATATGAAGCATGACAACAACAATAATCAAATTCAATTCCCTGACCAATCCTGTTTGGACCTCCTCCAAGAATCATAATTTTTTTTGATTTATTATTTTCTGAAATCTCGCTATCAAAAATTTGAGAATTTAAATTAATAAACGATTCTTCATAAGTTGAATAATGGTAGGGAGTTGAAGATGAGAACTCTGCTGAACATGTATCAACATTTTTATAAATTGGTATTATATTCAAATCTTTTCTATATCTTCTTACTTCAAAAAACTCAGAAAAAGTTAACTTTGCTATCTGTTGATCTGAAAAGCCTAATTGTTTTGCATGTAGCATTAAATCTCTATCAAGGAAGTCTAATTCTTTTTCTTTTAAAAAATTTTGTTCAAAATTAAAGATATTTCGCAACTTTTCAATAAACCACAAATCTATATTGGTAATTTCTTGAATATAAGAATTAGTTTTCCCAAGCTGCATAGCTTTTTTAACTATTAGAATTCTTTCAGAGGTGGGGATTCTTAAGCTATTCTTCAAGTCATTTTCGTTATTAAATTCATCAATTGAATCACATTCCCATCCATAGATACCTACTTCTAATGATCTTAATGCTTTCTGAAATGATTCTTCAAAAGAACGACCAATTGCCATTGACTCTCCGACAGATTTCATAGCAGTATTTAAGGTATTTGAAGTACCTTTAAACTTTTCAAAGGCAAATCTAGGAATTTTTGTAACGACGTAATCAATTGATGGTTCAAAACATGCAGGTGTTTTTTTTGTAATATCATTAATAATTTCATCAAGTGTGTAGCCAACTGACAATAAGGCGGCAATTTTGGCTATAGGAAATCCGGTTGCTTTACTCGCTAAAGCAGATGATCTACTTACACGAGGATTCATTTCAATTACAATTACTTCTCCATTAATTGGATTTATTGCAAATTGAATATTACTTCCTCCAGTTTCAACTCCCACCTCTCTAATAATTTTCAATGACAAGTCCCTCAATCGCTGATACTCCTTATCTGTTAAAGTTTGTGCAGGTGCTACAGTAATTGAATCTCCTGTATGGACACCCATTGGGTCTAAATTTTCAATACTGCAAACAATTACTACGTTATCTGCAGTATCTCTCATTACTTCTAATTCAAACTCCTTCCATCCAATAAGTGATTTTTCAATCAATATTTGATTCCTAGGACTTTCCTCTAAACCAGTTGTACACAAATCGACAAATTCTTCAAGATTAAAAGCAATTCCACCTCCTACACCGCCTAAAGTAAATGCAGGTCTAATTATAAGTGGATAAGAATTAATTTTTTTTGATACTTCTTTAGCTTCAGTTAGGTTAGAAGCTATGCCAGATGGACATACTTTTACATTTATATTTTGCATTGATTCTTTAAACAATTTCCTATCTTCAGCCTTATTAATAGCTTTTAAGTCAGCTCCAATTAATTCAACATTATTTTTTTTTAAAAAATCTGACTCTGACAATTTAACAGCAAGATTTAAAGCGGTTTGACCTCCCATAGTGGGGAGAATAGCATCAGGTTTTTCTCTTAATATTATTTGAGCGACGATTTCAGGAGTCAATGGTTCAATATATGTTTTGCTTGCGATTTCAGGATCAGTCATGATCGATGCAGGATTTGAATTTATCAAGATAATTTCATAACCAGCTTTCCTTAGAGCCTTGCAAGCTTGAGTGCCAGAATAATCAAACTCGCATGCTTGACCTATAACAATCGGGCCTGAACCTAGAATAAGAATTTTTTTTAGATCACCCCTTTGAGGCATAATTAAAAACCTTCATTTATTTCATGCTACTTATAAATCATCAGATGTTAATCAAGTTACTTGAAAAGCAACATTTGTTTCTATAGTATTGAAAGAAAATAATTTTTTATGAGCGAACTTCAGCGACTTAAAAGTTTGTTGCCTCCAGAGAACGAAAGTTGGGTATTTGTTGAAGCTGCTGCAGCTATAGATCCGCCTTTAATAACACTTGAGGAAATTGGTCGTGACGAAGTTGAAATCCAAATAGATTTAGACGAATGGGATAACTTTGCTATTGATCATAGAAATTTATTATTTTGGCATGAAGTAGGAAAAATCCAAAATGACACAATTCCAAGAGATGGATGGGAAATGGCTGCTCTTGCTATTGGGCTTGGAGGAGCTATAGGTGAATTGTGGGTTCAAGATGGTTTACTTTTATTACTTGCTCTCGGTTTGTCAAGTTTTGCAGGTTATAGATTATATTTAAAAAACAATTCTGAAAAAAAACTTCAAGATGCTATTTTTGCAGATGAAAAAGCTATAGATCTTGCTTGTAGATTTGGATATAGTATCCCAAATGCATATAAAAGTCTTGGAGGTGCATTAAAGGAATTAATTGATAAAACTAGAAAAAAGAAAAAAAGAAGTTTTTTTGAGGATAGATTAGATGCCCTCAGAAAAAGTGCTGAAAAAGCAAGATCAGAATTATCTCAGCAAGAAGGTTCAGAAAAATCAGTCTCAAGCGAAAATGTATATGGACAATAAAAAATTGGTTTTAATGGCAGCTAAAGCTTGTGATGAAAAAAAGGCAAAAGATATAAAACTGATAAAAATTGACAAGGTTTCTTACATAAGTGAATGGATATTGATTGCAGAAGGATTATCTGATGTACAAGTTAGATCTATAACAAACTCTGTAGAGGGAGAGCTTAGAGAGAAGGCTAAAGTTGAACCATTAAGAAAAGAAGGGGTTAACGAAGCAAAATGGGCTTTACTAGATTATGGTGATTTGATTGTAAATATTTTTCAACCAGATATAAGAAAATTTTATGACCTTGAATCATTTTGGAGTAATGGAGATAATCTTACATTTCCATAGTTTTTCATGAGCGAATCTAAATGTCCTGTTCCTAGAGAGCAGCAACCTACAAATGAATTTATTGAATTGTCAAAATCCATAATATTTTCATGGCCAAAAACAAAAAAATCATTGATTTCTGTATTAATTAAATTCTGGGTATGTACTTTTATCATATTTCTTGTTATTTCATCGGGAAGTATATATTTCAAAACATCGCTTTTAAAATATATTTTATTAAGTTTTTTTAGTAGCTTATCGATACCTCTACTAATATCTATCAGATTATATCTAGGTTGGAATCATGTATTCAAGAGGTTAACTTCAGAAAGAGTCGAGTACGAAGAATCCGGTTGGTATGACGGCCAAATATGGATAAAGCCATTAGTTTTAAGAGAAAAAGAATCACTTATTGCCTCAATTGAGGTAAAACCTATTTTAAAAAATTTAATTCAAATTTTTTCTATATTATCAGTTATAGCTTTATCGGGAATTTTACTATTTCAATATAACAATTTCTAAATGAGTTCAAATTTCAAAAACCTCTACACTTCTAATAATCCTCCCTTAGAAGCAATTTTAATGAGAGGTTCAAATATTGAGTCAATCCATAAAATTCATGCTGTTATTACAGACAAAAAAGGGAGGGTTTTAATGTGCGCTGGAAATCCGGAATATAAAAGTTTCATAAGGTCTGCATTAAAACCTTTTCAAGCAATACCTTTTGTTAGCAGTGGGGCTGCATCAAAATTAAAAAATGATTCAAAATCAATTGCATTAGCATGCGGTTCACATAGTGGATCAAAAATTCATTCAAGGGAAGCTTTCAAAATTTTATGGGAGTATGACATCGACATTAATAATCTGAAATGCCCAACATTAAAGACAAGTCCATTAGAACATAATTGTTCTGGCAAACATACCGCTTTTTTAGCTACTTGCAAAAAAATGAATTGGCCATTAGAAACTTACTTAAAAGGGGATCATCAACTTCAAATCGAAATATTCAGAATCATATCTGAATTACTTGAAATCCCAGTCTCTGAAATAAAGGCAGAACGTGATGATTGTGGTGCCCCAACTCTTTATTTAAAGCTATTAGAAATGTCTAAATTATATTCATTGTTAAGTAGTTCTGAAAATGCTGAATTAGAGCAAATCAGTCGAGCGATGACAACTAACCCAATAATGATTAGTGACAACAATAAATTTGATACAGAAATCATTAAGGCATCACATGGACAAGTTATAGGTAAAGGGGGTGCAGAGGGAATTCAGTGCCTATGTAAAGTAAATGAGGGGATAGGACTTGCTTTAAAAGTAGAGGATGGTTCAAGAAGAGCCAAGCATGCTGTTAGTCTTCACCTACTAAAGCAATTAGAATGGATTTCTGAATTAAGAATTCAAGATATTGAAGAAAAAGTGTTCGATTTTTCTGAGGGTGTCCGAATTGAAGTTAAAGGTCAATTAAAATTCCAAGAATCCTAAAGAAATAAAAAAAATCACACTTTCAGATGTATGCTATGTATATGTCGCGGGGTAGAGCAGTCTGGTAGCTCGTCGGGCTCATAACCCGAAGGTCGGAAGTTCAAATCTCCCCCCCGCCACCAATTAAAAGCAGCCTCTCGGCTGTTTTTTTTATTTATACAATTATTTTTGAGTAATTAATGAAGGTTTTTGCAAACATTAGGATTTTATATAGTATTTTAAAAAACTTATTAGAAGTTATTAGAGATCCTTTTGTATAGAGAATTTAAAATCAAATCTCACTAATACACCAATAAGGATCAAGGTAAATCCTATGTAGGTGTTTAAAGATAGCTCCAAAATCTTTAAATAAATTTATATTTAAACCTTAACTCATTATTAAATTCTATTAAATACTTTATTAAAAAATATTTTTAGAATTATCTGAAAAATATTTTGTTGTTGTTCATTTAGTTAATTATTAAAATTAAGTGGCATCTATATAATTTATAAAAATATATGCAAAATTTGCTACAGGCCGATCTAGGTTCAAGCTTGTTATCTATTGCTGTAATTTTAGGATGGTTAGGGTTGTTTTTTGTCTTCTTGAGAATTTTGACAATTTCATTAAAAAAAATCCTTGAAGCTATTTTTAAAAAATCTTAATTATTGATTTAAATAAATAATCAAGAAGAAATCACATAAATCGTTTTTAAATAAGTATAATAACCTAAAAATGTCACTTTTAGACAACACTAAGATAGGTAATTCTGTACAAGTAAATATAGATCTATCAAAAGATAGACTTACTAAAGAAATTATTGATGCTATTAATATCTCTTCAGTTGGTAAGATAAGTGGTTACAAAATAACAGATGGAAAAGGTATAGGAGTCATCTTGCAATTAGCTAATGGAAAAGAGCAATGGTTTTTTGAAGATGAAATTAATCTTCTCGATGAGAATGGCAATGTAATTAAAAAAAATAGAGATAATAAAGAGAATAATAATTTTGTATTTAATTATTTAAGAAGATTAAAATATGAAGATAAAAATAAGGTTAGCGATTTACTTAATCCAATTAACTTTTTTATGTGGCTAATTGTATCTTTTAGAGATATTTTTTAATTACAAAAAATAAGAATTTTAAAAATTGAAATGAAAAAAAATATTATTGATGTCAGAAATTTATCTAAGTCATTTGATATTTCGTCCAAAGAACCAGGCTTAAAAGGAACAATTAAACATTTTTTTAGAAGACAAACAAAAAAGTTAAAAGTCATAAAAAATATAAGTTTTGAAATCAAAGAAGGAGAAATAGTGGGTTTTCTAGGTGCCAACGGCGCAGGGAAAACCACAATTTTAAAAATGCTTTGTGGGTTAATTTATCCTAGTGAAGGTTCAGTTTTTGTTTCAGGAAACATACCATACAGAAGGAAAGAAGATTTCTTAAAGAATATCACCTTAATAATGGGGCAAAAACAACAACTTATTTGGGATCTTCCGCCAATTGAGTCATTTCTTTTAAATGCATCAATATATGACTTAGATAAGTTAGAAGCAAAAAGGAGAATAAAAAAGTTATCAGATATGTTGGAAATAGATGAGGAGCTATTCATCCCTGTTAGAAAACTATCCTTAGGCCAGCGTATGAAGTCAGAATTACTAGCAGCATTGATACATGAACCAAATATTCTATTTTTAGACGAGCCTACACTTGGTTTAGATATAAATGCACAGAGAAATTTAAGAAAATTTCTTCAAAACTACAATAAAGAAACCAATGCTACGATATGCCTAACTAGTCATTACATGAAAGATATTACATCACTATGCAAGAGAGTTATATGTGTTGATAATGGATCCATTTCATATGATGGAAATCTTGATATCTTATTAAAAAGACTTTCTCCTGTTAAGGAAATACTGATAGTTTGTCGGTCAGAAGATGATGCTATTCAATTAGAGAATTCTGGTTTTTCTGTTAAAAACAAAACAAAGAATGAAATCACAATAAAAGTTGAAAATAATTCAATTATTTCTTCATTGAAAAACATCTTAAATAATTTTGAAATTGAAGACCTTTACATAAATGAACCACCGGTAGACGAAATT
The DNA here is from genome assembly GCA_003281125.1 of Prochlorococcus sp. AG-347-N23. Lineage (GTDB taxonomy): Bacteria > Cyanobacteriota > Cyanobacteriia > PCC-6307 > Cyanobiaceae > Prochlorococcus_A. The sequence continues at coordinate 30,312 of QCCW01000005.1, forward strand.
ATTGGAAAAATATTAATTAAAAAAGATTATGATATCTAATTTAATTAACCGCAAAATATTCACTTTATTGAAAGTCCAATACTCAAACATGTTGGAATACCGGGTGGAAATTGCATTATGGGCAATTTCAGGGATTATTCCATTTTTCATGTTAAATATATGGACAAACAATAATCTTAATCAATCCATAAACATTAGTAATATTATGCTTTCTAGATATTTCTTGTGTGCTTTTTTCGTAAGACAGTTTTCAGTGGTTTGGGTTGTATTTAGCTTTGAAGAAGATACTCTATTGGGGAAAGTATCTCCGTATCTAATCCAACCTCTAAATCCATTTTTTAGATATTTTGCACAACATATTGCGGAACAAATAACAAGATTTCCTTTCGCATTTATAATTTCAATTTTCTTTTTTATATCTAATCCAGAAAGCATATGGATCCCAAATTTAGGAATTTTATTCTTATCGATAATATCGACTTTTTTATCTTTCTTAATTCAATTTTTAATTCAATCAATCGTTGCATGTCTATGTTTCTGGACTGAAAAAGCTTCGTCAATAGAAAGATTGTTATTTATTCCAACTTTATTTCTCTCAGGTCTTTTAGCTCCAGTAGCTTCTTTCCCTGGATATGTTAAATCCTGGATTTATTTAACTCCTTTTCCATATTTAATCGATTTCCCTGCAAACCTACTATCAGGCAATCCAACAAATATTGGAAGAGGCTTTAGTATGCAAATTTTATGGATTCTATTACTTTTCCCAGTATTTAGAAAAATATGGTCTGCAGGAACAAGAAAATATACTGCTATGGGATCATGAATCAAAGAAAATATTTAAAAGTATTTACAAAATTTTTACATACTTCTCTAGCTTCTGAATTTGAGTACAAAACGAATATATTAATTGATTTAATCACGGCAATATTAAGCTTAATAGGGAGTATTTTTTTATTATCAATTTTCTTTACAAATAATGTCCGTCTTGGAGGCTGGCAATTTGAAGAGGCATTAATAATTCAAGCTATTTACACAATTTTGAATGGAATAACTAATACATGGTTCAATCCCAACCTTACAGAAATAGTTAAACACATAAGAGAAGGAACTTTGGATTTCGTACTTTTAAAACCTATTGATAGTCAATTTTTTATCTCATTTAAAAAAATAAACCCATCAGGGTTTTTAGAAATAATTCTTGGATTTTGCTTATTGTTGTTCTGTATCAGAATAAATCAAATAAATTTAAATTTAAGTTTTTTGACTTTGTCTTTGATTACGATAATTTGCTCTATTTGTATTTTATACAGCTTATGGTTTTTTATTTCTACAACTACTATTTGGTTTGTTAAGACATGGAATGCCACAGAAGTATTAAGATCATTTCTTTATATTGGAAGGTTTCCCTTGAATTCATTTTCATTTACCCTAAGAATATTTTTTAGTATTTTCATTCCTATTGCATTTATAACTACAATTCCTTCGGAAGTTTTCCTAGGTATATCTCAATTTTGGAAAATATTCCTTGAAATTATTGTTGCCTCAGTATTTCTTATAACTTCAAGAAAGTTCTGGTTATTTGCATTAAAGTTTTATTCATCAGCTTCTAGCTAAATATTATTTAACAACCTCTTTACAGAATTCCCAAATACGTTGTTTACTTTTCAGATTAGAAAGCCTTGATAATTTTTTAAATGTGGTTTTAGATTTTTCAACAGATAAAAGCTTACAGTTATAGTCAATTTCATAATTTCTTGAAATAATTCCTAATTTAAGTGCACTATCACTGAGTACAATTATTAGCGTGAGAATAAAAACAATTCCAAAAAAAAGAGAAAATGACCTTGAATAATTTTCATTTTCAGTTTTCAATTCAAACTTCATTATTTAACTATATGCTGAGGGCACTTAATTGCAGCAATAGCAATAGCTGTAACTTTAAAATTTTCTGATTTCTCAATAACCTTTTTAACCTCTAATGGGCCAAATTTATTACTTGCATCACTGTATGAAAGAAGTAAAGATTTATAATTATCGTGGCCTAAATTTCTATATTCACAGAAATTATCTCCAACATAGTTCAAAAGAGTTAATAAAGTTAATTCAATCATTAAATCTTTTTAACTAACAAAGTTCATACGAATAATACAATGCATAACATAATTAACAAGTTTAATTAAAAAAAAGCTTGTCTTAATGAAATAAGAAATTTACTAAAATAGCTTTAAAATACAAAAATTTTTTTAGAAAAATTAGACTCAATAAAAATAAATAATTAAAGCACTATCTGTAGTGTGTTAAGACCTAAAAGTTTGCGCTACTGATAGGGGGTTGCATTTTCTAAGAAATTGGTTTAAAAATAAGGTTCCCCATCACCCGGCCCCACATTTGTGAGGCCTTTTTTTTTAATCGGTATTAAGATAAAAGTATTGTTTAATAGAAAGAGTTATTAACTAAAACATATATTAATTAAAAAAATGAATTTAGATTGTTGATTTTTACAGCTATTTTTGATATTTTTTTGACTACAACTGTGCTGATATTCTCATTTAATTAATCTACAAAAAACTTTTTATAGATTTAATCAATAGGCTAATTCCTACCAACAGACAAACAGTTGTAAAAGTCTTCCTTATGAGTATATTTCCTTTTAATATAGATAAATGAGCCCCAAAATATCCTCCTGTAAAAGAACCAATTATTAATATTATTAATGTTTTTGATGAAACTGGTCCTATTTTACTTAAAAAGATTGCTCCGGTAAAATTCCAAAAAATCCCCACAGTAAGGAATGTTAAACTTATGGCTCGAAGAAAATCTATCCTAAAGGTTTTTATTAAAAGTATTGTTACAAGTAATCCAGTGCCTGAAGAGATAGAACCATTCAAAATACCTATAAGGAAAATAAAAATATAAAATCTAATTTTTCTAACTAAATTTAATTTATTTTTACAAGATGATTGACCCAAACCTGATTTAAAAAATGAGTAAACAGCTAATAATATTGAAATTATTCCTAAAAATAAATATAAATACTTTTCAGATATGTACTCAACAATAGAAGTCCCCAAGATAACTCCAGGTAAACCAAAAATTAAAATTTGCCAAGCAACATTTATATCATTTCTAAGAGATTTGAAATTTCTTAATGAACCTCCAATTCCTAATGCAACCGTAGCTAATTTATGGCTAGAAAGAGCCTGATAATAAGGGACTCCAAATAAAATTAATGCTGGCAATTGAAGTAATCCTGCTCCACCTCCAGAAATTGCTGAAAACGTATTTGAAAAAAAGGATATCAAAAATATAAGAAAATTACTATAAAAAGAATTATTAACTTTATCTACTAATGTTGTTAAAAAATAAAGCATTAAATCTAACTTTTAATTTTTTATAATCAAATAATTTTTATGTTAAAGAAAAGTATTTTGTAAAAAGTCTTATTTTCTTTTTCAATCATAGTTTTGAAAAAAACTGTTATTATTGATTAAGGTATCAAGAACATTATGCATAGGCAAGATGCAATTCACCTTGATCAGCTATGTCCCAAGATAAATAATAAAAGTTGGAGAGAGTCAATTTATAAACTAACTAAATATAAATGTATTTATTGCGGCAAACCATCAGAATCACTTGATCATCTTCATCCAATGTCAAAAGGTGGTATGAGTAGTACAAGAAATTGCGTGCCATGTTGTTTATCATGTAATGGTAAAAAATCAGACTCGGAAGTTCTTGGATGGTATAGACAACAAAATTTTTATGATCCAAGAAGGGCTATGGCTATACGAGCATGGTTTAATGACGATTTAAAATTAGCTTCAATTCTTTTGAGTTACATAAATTAAGTAATAAATTGAATAAGATTTCAAAAAATATTTTTTATCAAGTTTCAATATAATTTCTTATTTTGGTAAATAAATGAATTATTTAAATTATACTTTTTCCTTCGTAATTAATTTTGTAGTTCCTGAAAACAGATATATTAGAAAAATCATCTTTCCAAATTATTGGTGAATCTATAACCTTTCTTTCGGGCGATTTTACTGAATAAATTAATCCAAACACAAAAAGAATTGTTATTAAGATTATAGTAATTACTAATTTGTCTGAAATATTATTCATAACATAATCTATCTAGAAAAATTCTTATCAGGAGTTGTCTTTTCGTAAATCTCTAAAAAATAAGATTTAAAATAATCAACTCCCGCCTTTCCAATTAATCCAAATGAATGGCCACAATTATTTACTACTTGTAATGAGATCTGATTTGCCAAGTCATCTTTCTCAATCCATTGTTTTTGTGGGTTGTATGAAAAAGATATTATATTTTCTGTTTTTATAATAGCTGATTTCATTGCTTCATCCTTAGAAAATCCATTTTTAATAGCCTTACAATATTTTCTCGAGAAATTATTAGAAATCCTATTTTGAAGTAAAGAGACACTAGGGTCTGACGTATCAAATGCTAAACCTATTGAAGGATTAAAAAGATAAACTGATAAAAAAAGTAAACTCAATAAAAATTTTAACAATAGCTATAGAAAAATACTTAAAGATAATATAGTAGTTTTTTTGTATTCTTTTCAATTAAAATTTAAATTCTTATTAGCAAAATTAAATTTCAATTTATTAATAATTAATAGTATTGCAATAAGTTCAGTAATAATAGTCAGAGGTTTATTTGATTACCTATATGTACGATTCATTGATGACACTACTATTCTTTCCTGATTGGACAAATGGATTACCTTCAGACTTTTTAATACTTCATTTTTTCGTAGGAGCTGTTATTTTTCCATTCAACATGATTCATGCAAAAGCGAGAAAAGTTGACAGCCTTAATCCACAGGAAGCAGCTAATGGATATAAAAACTCAGACAATACTACATTTTTTGGCTACGAAGAAATAAATTAGATTTAAATCAAATTTATTGATGATAATTTCCCTAAATACAGCTTTAGATCTCAAAATTTTTAGCCCCAGTGAACCTTTAGGTATATTGATACTTTCTTTAGGATTAATATTTACTGGATTAATTTTTTATATTATTTATTTTGTAAGTACAAATAAAGAATCACTAGAAGATAAAAAAATCAGAACAAAAAAAGAGTTTTTGCAAAAAGAGAAAATAGGAAAATTATTTCCTAAGAAAAAATAATCTTAATTAATTTATTACTACTAAGTAATCTATTTATATTAGTTATTATTAAATCAGTAGGATCTAAAATCATTAATTCTAGTTCTTTTGAGTCAAACATTATTTATAAAATTTAATCCTAACAACTGAATTGTTTTTATGAGAAATTTATTTGTAATTTAAACACCAAAAATATTTTCATATCTATCAAAAAATGTTAAAAATAAAGAAATGATTTGCAATAGTGGAGAATTCACCTCAATATCTATTTCTTGCTAGCGGAGTAAAAAATGGAGAAGGTTTTTGGAGTCTGGGAGTCAAAAATTGTGATGAAATTATTCTTGAGGATAAAAATCTTTTAGATTGCCATAGAAAAGAATTAATAGGAAATAAATCAGCAAATGATATTATTTTCGCAATAAATTTAAATATAAAAAATTTATTCGAAGAATTAAGAAATAAAAATTATTTAATTGAAAAACCTTCAATGGGAATTTCTTTAGATATACCACTAGACATTATTGAAAGTATTTTTGATTTTTGGTTAGATATTTATAAAGATCAAGAAGCTTGGGAGACGTGTTTAGGACTTCTTAAAGTTAGAAAAAGGATTTCCCTTAAAAATCTAATTGAGAGTAATAGTTTAAAAGGTAACTCCAAAAAATGGGCTATAAAAATTGAAAGTTTACATACTTATGTACCTAATTCACTAAGGATTGAAAAGCGTAATGAACCCATGTGGAAATAATACTATCTTTAATTAATTAACATATTTACTTCGTAGGATATTTAAGTAAAAATAAAATTATTTAGTAATTAAAAATGCAACCATATTCTTTTAATAACGATCAAATGAATGGAATTGTCGAAAATACATACGCCAATATAATAAAAGAATGTGAAAATTTAAAAAAAATTACTAATTGCCCAAATGAACAGTTGGTAGCACTATTAAGTGTTATCGCATCAAATTTCGCAACTACAACTGAATAAGACTCAGATTAATATGACAACATATTTTACTTGGAACGATTTTGATGAGAGCGTAGTACATATAGCCAATAAATGTAGGTCTTTAGAGTTTTCTGGTATATATGGTGTGCCTCGAGGTGGATTATGTCTTGCTGTAGCATTAAGCCATAAATTAAAAATAAATTTAATTTCAGAACCAAAAAAAAATTCACTAATTTTAGATGATGTTTATGAAACTGGTATTACATTAAACAGCTTCAAAGATATTGAGGGAGCAATGTTTTTTGTATTATTTAGTAAAATTAAACCTACTTGGTGGAATACTGTATTTATATCAGAAAAAAGCGAATGGATAGTTTTCCCCTGGGAAAACCCTGTAAATTTAGAAAGGGATCGAAATGAGTACATCAATAAAAGAGGTTTAACTTGAAAAAGAAATTATATTTTGCTAATCCATATGGATTTTCAAAACAAACTAAAAAACTCTTATATGAATTTATTAAAGTCTTTAATGATTTAAATGTAGAGGTTTATGAACCTTTTGAAAGGACGAAACATATTATAGAAAAAGAAGGGGAATGGGCATATGAGCTGGCAAGACATAATTTAGATGATTTGAAAAAGTGCGATTGTATTTTTGCGATTGTTAATGGCACACCTCCGGATGAAGGAGTAATGATTGAATTAGGTATTGCAATTGCTCTAAGAAAGGAAATATTTTTATTCAGGGATGATTTTAGAAATTGTTCCGACAGTAATCAATACCCTTTAAATCTTATGTTATTTCTTGGACTGCCTAGAGACAATTGGGAAAAATATTACTTTGAATCCTTAGAAGACATAAAAAGTAATAAAAAAGGATTTGTAAAGTGGGCAGGAAAATATCCTCAATAAACAAAATTCATGAGTTCAAGTTTCAAGATTTAAATAAATCAGGTTAAGTGTTAGAATATATTTTATTTAGAAAATTTTGACACAAGTTACAGTTGGAGAGAATGAGGGAATAGAGTCTGCCCTTAGAAGATTTAAAAGACAAGTATCTAAATCAGGAATCTTTGCGGATTTAAAAAGACTTAGACATCATGAAACCCCTATTGAAAAATACAAAAGAAAATTACAACAAAGAAGGAAAGCAAAGAGAAGATAGTGTTAAAAATACCTTATAGAATAATGAAGATTATTATTATTTGATTTTTTAGTTTAAAAATATAATTATTTAAGCTTCTTTAGCTTTTTAACTAAATTTATTCCGACACCTGATATTGCAAGGAGCTCTTTTTCATCTGCTGCAATAACATCCTTTGTTGTTTTAAATCCAGCCTCATATAAAGCTTTAGCACTTTTAGCTCCAACTCCTGGAAGTGTAGTTAAGGTTTCAATATTTTTCTTTGAATTTACTGGTTTTGATTTTGTTTTCGTTTTTGTTTTAGTTTTTGTTTTCGTTTTTGAAGATTTTGCAGTCTTACTTGGTTTTTTATCTTTCTTTAAAGGAGTTTCAGGGGATGCCGCACTTTTAAATAGAATAGATTTTAGTTTACCTATGAATTTAGAAATCATTGCAATATAAAAGTAATAAAATAAATGTTTAAATTAAATTATTATAAAATTCCCATGGGAATTAATAACAATACTATAAATAATTGAATAAAAATAATTTATTTACATTCATATAAAGACACATATTTAATATTAATGCAAGCTTAGAAACAATTGCATTTTAATTTAACATTACTATAGAAATCTTGAGAAAAGAAAAAAAATGTACTTTCCAAAATTCAAATCAATTACTAATAGTAAAATTGGAATCATATTAGTGAGCAGAATATAGAAAATGAAGCTTATATTTATAAGTGGTCCTTCTGGCAGCGGTAAAACCACCTTATCAAATCAAATCATAGAAAAAATTAAAAATGGGATTGTTTTAAGCACAGACAATTACTATAAATCAGGGCTAATTAGTAAATTACTCTCAAAAATGGTAGAGGGTTATTTCGATAGAAGTATAAGTTTTAATTACAAACAATTTAAAAAAGATTTTAATTTTATTCTTAAGAATGGAATTTCAATCTATGAGAGAACTTATAATTTTAAAAAGAAAAAAATTAATAATTTCTTGAACGAAAAAAAAAATATTAATTTTTTAATTATTGAAGGTATTTTTGCTAAAAAATTCTCAGGCAAATTAAATAATAAAAATTATATATTCATAGAATTAAAAATAAATAAATATGATTGTATGAAAAGAGTTCTCCAAAGAGATATAAAAGAAAGGGGAAAGACAAAAAAACAAGCTGAAGCTGATTTCTTAAAATCATGGGATATTTATTATGATAAATTTAAATATAAAAATATTAAAAATAATGTAAATGAATTTATTTTTACTAAAAACACAAATATTGATCAAATGCTTAAAAAAATATTTGAATGAATTTTTAATTTTTCCTCTAATTTTAAAGCACTAAAAATTGAGCCTTCAATTCTAGCAAATCCTTCTCCTTCAAACCAATCTCCGCAAAATCCAATTCTATATTTTTTACTAAATTGTAAAGATAATGGGACGCTGCATCCAGAAGGCTGAGAAGCTCTCCATTTCATAATGGAAATTCCCTCATTACAACTCAATTGATTTACTAAAGAATTGCCCTCAAAAAGTTTATTGAAATTTGTGAATATTTTTTGATTAAATAAATCTTCATCTTTTGCATTTATATATGAATTAATAAAATCAAGATTTTTTGTATGTACTACAATTCCTAATTTTTTATTATCTTGTAACTGAAAAACAACCCTTTCAAATTTATATTTATCCTCAAGACTTTTTTTTAAATGAAAATACCTATATTTCTTGGAATAAAAATCTCTATAACTATAATTTTCATTTGTATAAATTAAAAAAGTTAGTCTAGGAATAAATGATTGTCTATCTAAATAATCTAAAAGCAAATCAATTTTTTTATCTTGATTTTTAGGTATAGCTTTTCTTAATGGAATTTGATTTAAATTAAATATTTTTAGAGATCTTTTATGTAATAACAAATTAGTTGAGCAAATAATAAATTTAGATTTGAATTTATATCCTTTGGTAGATGTTAATGTCCATTCATCATTTTTAAACTTCAAGTCAAATATTAAAGTTTCAAAAAAAAAGTCAATCTTGTCTTGAAAATTATTTAACTCAATTATCTTTTGGGATAATTCGCTCATAGAAAATAAAGAAATATATCTATCCCCACAATAAAATTCAGATTTCTTAATAGTTTCTAATTTAGTATCATCACCTAAAAAAATTAATTCCGAATCGTCAATTCTAATAAATCTATTAACTAATAATTGATCAATATAATTTTTTAATAGAAGGTTATCTTTATTGTTGCTTATATTAAAGTTTGGAGCACCATGGTTTAGTTTCCATCCTTTAAATCTTTTGCTTATTCTTGTACTTGATCGACCCCCAAGTCCCCGCCCAACCTCAATTAATGCAATTTTTTTTGTAATGTTATTTTGAAGATATCTTGAGGCGAAAACGCATGCAGATAGTCCTCCACCTATTATTAATAAGTCGTATGATAAATTTGTTTTCATTACTCTGAAATTGGTAAAAATTATATATCACTTCTAAAGAAACTGTAAACAGAATCGAGTTTTTCTGATGATGCAAAATCAGTTTCAATTACAGGAGTAATATTATTATTTTTATAAAAACAGACTAAATCTCTTGTAAAAGCATAATAATCATCTAACAAATGTAAATATTTTTCTGATATATAAACCTCTTTCCAAGGACGAAATTTAAATCTCGCTATAAATTGTTTTGAAGGAATTAATAAACTTCCAAATAGATTTATTTTTTCATGTTTTGCTACTTTCTTGATATAACTCACTTCATTCTGAAGAACATTAATATCTGTTCCATATTGAAACCAAATTGAATTTATTAATCCTGAAGAAAGTTTGCTATCAAACCTTTCTCTTTCTGAAGTATCATTATAATATTTTTTCAAATATGGGTTATAAGCTATACCTAACTTTACTTTTAAATTTTTTTCTTTTTTTACTTTACTTAAAACATTAGTGGCATCAAAGTTTTTTTTCTTATTAGAACCTGACACAAGAAGAATTTCATAATTTCTATTTGAATAGGAATTTTTTAAAAAATCTAAAAGATCTTGATATGATTTTTCTTTATTTTTAGAGTATTGATGATATAGACTATAGTGATAAGTTACATTGAATTCATGGTAATTTTTTGATATATATTTAATCGTTGAATTAAAAAAATTCTTTTTAATAGCCCCCTTACATGGAATATTAATATTATTTATTTTTTTGAATTTACAGAAATTAAGTTTATTTTCTAACTGAGAAATATTTTTAAATGACAATTCAAATCTTAAATTACTAATCATCAATTAGTACATACAATTTATATGAGAATATTTTAACGAAAACATTCTTACGCTATGACAATTATTTTTATGTTCATATATATTCATAACGTTAATTAAAGGCGAATAATTAGATAGCCAAAAGAAAAATACAATAATCCTTTTTAAGAAATTTCGTATTCTGATTAATTTTCAATTATCTCAATGAAACATTTACGGTTCTTTGAAATTAATATTCCCTGCCAGAAAAAATTAAGACCTCACAAAATTCTGGAAAATAGAAACTAAAAACATCTCATATTCTATTAATTAATTATGATTAAATAAAATAAAAAAATAAAAAAAGGTACAAGTTTAAAAAAATATTTATAAATATCTCATTTTTTTAGCAAATCACCAAACCATAAAAGATTTTAATGAACTCGAGAGGTTAGAATATCAAAAAGTAATTTAAAAAAATATGGCAAGCCAAGACTATCTTATTGCAATAGCATTAATAGAGCAAAACCTTGTTAGAGCAATGCCTCTTGGAGGAAAAGAAGTTAAAGATAATTTAGACGATCCAGAGAATTTCAAGAAACTTGGCGAAGAAGTTGTTTTAAACCTTCTTCTTAGAGTTTTTCAAAGGAGCGATGAAGGTTCTTTAAAAAGGGCTTCTGAAGATAAAGGGTTACTTTTGGTTCATATGCATCCTAAAAGGATGCAGAAAGAGCTTCCATTTATTAAATCTGAATGGATAAGAGACGGTGATACTCAACAATTTTTAAAGTACCTCGGCAATCTTTCTAAAGAAGTATGGACTGCATCATTTATAAAATACAAAGGTATTGAATTTACTTCTATCTCAAAAAATGAAGATATCTAAAAATAAATTCTTTTCAAAGGATTTCTTTTTTTAAATTTTTATTTTCCTTAAACACTTTAAAACACTTTTTGCCATTACCAAAATCTATTGATGAATATTCAAAATCATTTTTGATGTGCAAGGCACAATTTCCCTCTATACAAATACAAGATTTAATAATTTCCTTTTTGATAACATCATTAACATAGGGTTCCCTCTCTTTTTCTTCATCGAAATGCGGGCAGGCAATACCCTCAACTATTCCTAAGCAATCAATTATGGCTAATTCTTTAGCATAAGAATCAGTTATACCTTTATCAAACCAACAAATAGCTCCAGCACTTACACCACTCATTACAATTTTTTTTTCATAAGCATTTCGCAAAATTTCATTTAAATTCCATTCTTTCCAAACGGCCAACATACTTTTTGTATTTCCTCCACCAACATAAATTATGTCTTGAGCAAGAATTTTCTCTTCTAAGTTTTCTGTTCTGGAGAAAAAATCAACATGACTTGTTATACAATCTAATTTCGAAAATGCTCTATAAAAATTTAATTTGTACAAACTACTATCTCCAGATGCTGTTGGAATAAAGCAAATTTTCGGTCTTTTTTTATTAATTAATGAAATTATATATTTTTCAATTTTAAGAGAGCCCAAAGAACGTCCAAACCCTCCTCCTCCAATTGCGACTATATTTTTACTATCCATATTAAAAAAGATTATTTCTTTATGAATTTAAGACAAATTACCATTAAAGATCAACTGGAATTAAAGAAGGTTTATTTTGATTCAATTCAATCTTTAGATGAAAAAATTTATAGTCAAGAACAAAAAAGGGTCTGGTCGAGCCAAGCTTGGAATAATCCAAATTTTGATAAGTCAATAATTAAAGGAAAAGGATGGCTTCTTAGTAAAAAAGGAATAATTATTGCTTTTGCTACAAGATATCCTACCGATAGAATCGCTTTATTTTACTGTAAAAGTAAATTCCAAAGAAAAGGTTGCGGCTCTAGGTTACTTCGTAAATTAGAAGATGAAGCGAAGAGTGAAGGTTTAGATTCTCTATCAACTGAAGCAAGCTTAATAAGTTATAAATTATTTCTGAAAAACAAATGGAAAATTGTTCGTAAAGAAAAAGTTACTATAAATAATATTTTTTTTGAAAGATATAAAATGAATAAAATTATAAAAATTAATTAGATAATTAAAAATGTACAGCAAAAGTAAAGAGATAATATTGATTCAAAGGGTGCTTGTTTGGGCTTCATATTTTTTTTCAGGATTTATACTTTATTCAAATAAAGGAATTTTACCTTCTTTTTTAATTACTTTTTCAAGAATTATTTATCCATTATCAATATTCTGGCTGCAAATAAGAATTAAGAAAAGAGCCAACTTTTTGGCTATAGATCCAAAAATGACAACTTCCCAACTATGGTTCAATATATTACCCGTTGTTGCATCTCTATTAACTGTAATTTTTTCTTTAACCAATACTTTTCTTTATATCCTAGTAAAATTGTTTAACTCTTAAAAAAAAATTAAATTTACACAAAATTTCATTATAAATTTCTCTAATAAAAACATAATGTAAAGAAATTTGCCTTTTACTCATAATTGATTAAATTTTAAATAGTGATCAATTCAATCATGAAAAATATATCATTAAAGGGAAATATTAATTTTGATAAAAAAAAAGATATAAACGATTATGAATTATTCTCTTTAAAAATCACAGATAGTTTATATAAAAAAGATATTGGAAAATTTCTTGAGACTCTCTCTTCTCACTTTATTTAAAAAAATATTTTTTTCTGATCTTCAAATTCAAACAGTTACATTAATAAATAAGTATTTGAGGGATAATAAAAAGAATCTAACAATTCACAAATGCAATTATTTCTTGCTGACTGCCAATTCCCAGATATTAATAATCAAGTAAAAGCTTATCAATTATTTGTGGAGGCCTGGGAAAACGGTGAAATTGCAAAATCAGATAAAACAGACAAATTTGAAATGTTATTTAGAGTGCATGCTCCAGGGGAAGGGAGGGTAGTTTGTTTATGTAAGTCACAAGGTGATAAAGAAATTTTTGAGCATTTTGCTCCCTGGAGAGCTAAATTTGGTATACATATGGAATTTACACCTGTAATAAGTTGTCAAAATGTTGTTGATTACCATAAAGATCTGTTCAAAAATTTAGGGTAATTAGCTTTAATATCAAATTTATCGTGATTAAACCTTTTTCCAATCTTATTTATAAAAATAAAGATAAAAATTTTTCTTCTTCCAAAAGTAAGCTTAAGCAAGATGAAAACGTCAAATCTAAACCATTAATTATATTTGGTTTTATTATCTCATTAACTTCCATCTTTTTGCTTTTATTCACCATTAATAATAAATTTGGTTGATTTATGAGTAATTAGGACTATTACTTAGTAAAAAATATGTTCTATTATTAATTAAAATAAATTACCTATATGGCATTTAACGAAGGTGGAATGGCCTCAGGCCTTCTTATCATTGCAGTATCGATTGTTTTTGCTGCCGGTTTTGGATTTTTAGTATTGCATTTTGTACCAGGGACCCCTTTTTAAATAAAAAAAATTTAATCAAAAATCATTATAATCTTAAACATTAACTGTTTCTAAATCTTGAATTTGATTATCATCAGGATTAGATTTCTTACTTAATCTATAGGCATATACTAAGGATCCTAAAGCAATAGTACTAGATGCTAGGATTCCTG
>QCCW01000006.1 GCA_003281125.1 Prochlorococcus sp. AG-347-N23
ATTAAAGAAATTTACACAACATTTTTTACAAGCAATATTCTTTATCCTTTTCCTGTAGAAAAATTTCTCACCACAATTTTGGCAAGTTCCTATGTATTTTAATTCTCTCCTTTCAATAGGAAATGAGTGCCTCACAGAAATTTGAAAATTCTTCTCTTTCTCATTAATTTCATTCATCTTTTCTAAGAAATTTGGACCATGTATCTCATTTTTTTTTAATATCCTATCTACCCATGCATGAATCATTTCATGACATAAAGTACTGTTTATTTCACTATTAGATAATTTACTCAAAATAGGTTTCGATAAGATAATTTCAGAATCTACAAGACCATTAATTCGTTTTCTTTTATAAAAACCAGCAGTAGTTTTTAATCTATTATCACTCCATCTAACTTTTACTAATGGTTGATTATTAACCGCTAGAGAATTTTCAAAATATTGGCTATTAAATTTATGAAATAAAGGTAAAAGAGGAATTACAGGCATTATGGATTAAAATTAGTATTATTTTGACAAAAAAAGCCATCAAAAACGATTTCTTTTCTTAAAGTAATAAAAAACTTAAATCAACATGGATGCAACACTAGTTAAAGATATCGGAATTAAAGCATTATTAGTTGGAGGAGCTGTACTAGTTTCTTTTTGGACTTTTAATGCAGTCAAATTAGTTATAAGCGCCAGAGGAATTAATCCATTAGTAAGAAAGTTTTTTGATCAAATAGCTGCTGGCAGAATTGATGCAGCGTATGGTTTAACTACAAAAACTTATAAAACTCATGTCAAGCGCCAAGACTTTCTTAAATTTTTAGCTAGTTTAAATCTCAATAAATATAGAAATTTAAAATCAGGAAGACCTAGAGTCCAAGAAGATCAAATCATAATAACTTTGAATTTAAAATCAGAAGATAAACAAGATGAGCTCCCATTAGATTTTACTTTCGCAAAAACTGACAATGATTGGAAAATAGACAGAATAGCAAAAGTGAATTAAAAATTTCTTGTGAGGCAAAAAGAATTGTTTAAAGAAGAGATAATACATAAACTAGAATTACACCCAAGTAGATTAGATAAAGAAAAAATCATCTCAGAAGCAATGGAACGAGGTCTAGATGATTTTTTTGAAGGTATCCGTATGGCACTTGATCCTTTGGTAACTTTTGGTGTGAAAATTGTTCCTGAAAAAGATAACGAAAAAAGTCAAAATTTTTTATGGAAAGATTTTAGGGCATTAGCAAATAAGCTTATTCAAAGAAAACTTACTGGTCACGCTGCGCGCGATGCAATTATAAAGGCTATGGAATCTGCCACTAAAGAAGAGTGGAATGGTTTTTATAGACGAGTTTTAATTAAAGATCTTAGATGTGGCGTATCAGAAAAAACAATCAACAAGATAGCTAAAAAATTTCCCAAATATGCGATTCCTATTTTTTCTTGTCCTTTAGCTCATGACAGTGCAAATCATGAAAAAAAAATGATAGGGAAAAAGCAAATTGAAATCAAATTAGATGGTGTGCGCGTCTTAACTATTATTAGAAAAAATAAAGTAGAAATGTTTTCTCGTAATGGTAAACAATTCCATAATTTTGGTCATATTATCTCAGAAATAGAAAACGTCTTAAAAGAAGATCCTGCCCCTCATGACTTAGTTCTAGATGGTGAAGTAATGAGCGCTAACTTTCAGGATTTAATGAAACAAGTTCATAGAAAAGATGGCAAACAAACAAAAGACGCAGTTCTACATCTATTTGATTTATGTCCCTTTGAAGACTTCCAAAAAGGTCGATGGAACACTAGTCAAACAGCAAGAAGTTTATTAGTAAAAGAATGGGTAGCAAAACATTCTTTAGTTCTTAGACATATAAAAACACTTGACTGGGAAAATGTAGACCTCGACACCAATGAGGGACAGAAAAGATTTGTAGAGCTGAATAAATCTGCTGTAGAGGGTGGATATGAAGGAGTAATGATTAAAGATCCTGATGCAATATATGAATGTAAAAGAACACACAGTTGGTTAAAAGCTAAACCTTTCATTGAAGTCACCTTAAAAGTTGTATCTGTTGAGGAAGGGACAGGTCGCAATAAAGGTAGACTAGGAGCTGTACTAGTAGAAGGTGAAGATGATGGGCATGAATACAGTCTTAGTTGTGGAAGCGGATTTAGTGATATCCAACGTGAAGAATATTGGTCAAAACGGAATCAACTTATTGGTCAACTTGTAGAAATCAGAGCTGATGCTAAAACTAAATCCAAGGATGGGGTGGCTTTTAGTCTGAGGTTTCCAAGATTCAAATGCTTTAGAGGATTTAAAGCTGGAGAAAAAGTTTAAATTTTAAAAAATAATATTCCACAAAGTAGTCAATAAAAAATGTGGTTTTTAAGTAAAAAAACTAAAAATCTTAGCTATAAAATGTAAGAATAATTATCAGGACTTTTAGAGAGACTTATGACGAAGAAAACAGTTTTCAACTTCATAAAAACACCTTGTGGACAATCAAAATATATCGAATTAGAAGCCAACAAAACTTTACTTGGTAAATTTAGGCTTTTGTGGTTTATCTTAATTGCATCTATTAGAGATTGGAATATTAAAGAGTAAATTCTTAGGATTTTTCAAAATATTCCCTGGAATATTTTGCTGAGAAAAATACAACTAAAAAAGTTGAAATAACGCCAATTATAGTCATATATAAGTTATTTGGTGATTGGACATTTTTTAGCTCCTGAATATTTTTTGCCAAACTACCTATTGAGCAATAAAGAAAAGTTCCTGGAATTATTCCAAGAAGACCAATAACGAAATCTCGAAATTTAACATTATTCATACCATAAAAATAATTAAGAATACTGAAGGGAAATATCGGAGATAATCTTGCTAAAAAAATTAATTTAAGTCCGCCTTTTTCTACTACTTTTTCCATAACACTTAATTTTGGATAACGACTAAAAAGATTTTTTAGCTTTTTTGCAAAAAAACTTTTTGATACAAAAAAAGCAACTGATGCTCCTAAGGAAGCAGAGAAAAAAACGATAATTGATCCTAAATATGAGCCATATAAAAAACCTGATAATAAAGATAACCAAGAAGCTGGGAGTATTAATAAAACAATTAAAATATAAATACATACAAACAAAAATATCCCAATTCCAGTATTAAAAAAAAAAGATAAATTATAAATATTTTCAAGAAATATGTTCATTCTCAATTCAAAAGTTCGAGTTTTTTTGTAATTCTCTCCATTTGTACCGAACCCTCATTTAATTTAAATCTACATTCATCAACAATATCTTTTGGAGCCTTATCCACGAAATTTTTGTTAGATAATCTCTTATTTAAATTATCTAACTCAATAGTCACCTTTTTTAAATCCTTGTTTAACCTTTCCTTTAATGCATCCATATTTACAAAATCCTGAAAAGGTAAGTAAACCTCTAAATCACTAATTATCCCAGAAAAAGATTTAGCAAACTCTTTTTTATCAACAACATTAGGTTTAAAAATAAATACTTCAGAAGATTTAGTTAAGGTTTGAATATCATCAACCAAAATTTTTAGAAAATCAATCAATTCATCATTATCTGAAATCAAGTAAACAGGAACTTTTTCAGATGGCTTGAGGCCTAATTCAGCTCTCAAATTTCTAATCAATCTAATAATTTCAAAGAGTTGTTGAAAGGAATTATCAAGCTTATTATCAACAAATTTATTTTCTTGGGTTGGCCATTTTTGAAGAGATAATAATTCTTTATCTGATTTAAGTTGAAGTACATGCCAAAGTTCTTCAGTAATGTGCGGCATAAAAGGATGAATCATCACCAAAATATCATTGAGCACTTTTATTAAAACCTTTTCAGATATTTGTCTATTATTAATCTCTTTATTATTAAACCTTTGTTTAGCAAATTCTACATACCAGTCACAAAAATCATTCCACGTAAATTCATATAGAAGTTTCGCAGATTCTCCCAATTTATATTCTTTCAACAAAGCAGCGACTTTTATATTTACTTGATTCAATTTCGATAAAATCCACTTATCACATAACTCTAAAGAAGTTTCATCACTCTCATTAAGCGAATAATTATTATTAGAAGTTTTATTAATTAACACAAATTTAGTTGCATTCCATAATTTATTCGCAAAATTTCTTGAAGCTTCAACAGTTGAAGACGTATCTTTTTTCCTATCAAAATCAAGCCGGATATCTTGTCCAGCGCCTGCAACTTCTCGAATTAAAGCAAATCGTAGAGCATCAGAACCATATTTATCAATTAAAAGTATTGGATCAATACCATTACCTGAACTTTTACTCATTTTTTTATTATTTTCATCTCGAACTAGACCATGAATATAAACATCCTTAAAAGGAATATTATTTGTAAAAGTATTCCCCATCATTGTCATTCTTGCCACCCAGAAGAAAATAATATCGAAACCAGTAACAAGAACATTATTTGGATACCATTTTTTAAAATCCGGATCATTTGTATTTGGCCAACCAAGGGTTGAGAAAGGCCATAAACCACTTGAAAACCATGTATCCAAAACATCCTTATCACGAACCAATTTAATATTTAATCCAAATTTTTTATTAGCTTCGATTAAGGCATCTTGTTCATTTCTTGCAACGATATATGGAGTATTTTGTTCTATTGAGTATTGATTTTCATCTAAAACATACCATGCTGGTATTTGGTGTCCCCACCACAATTGACGACTAATACACCAATCATTAATATTCTCCAACCAATCCTTATAAACTTTCTCCCAGCGTGGAGGAATAAACGATGGTTTTTTAGAACCAATTTCATTAAGACATCCTTGTGATATATCATCCATTTTCAAAAACCATTGTGTTGACAATAAAGGTTCAATTGGAACCTTACCTCTATCAGAAAAAGGAACAGTATGTTTATAATCCTCTATCTTTGTCAAAAGGCCTAAATTATCCAATTCTTTGATAATTTTCTTTCTAGCCTCATATCTATCTAAATTTTGAAAAATACCTGCATTAATATTTAAAGTTCCATCTTTGTTCATTACATTAATCTGTTTTAAATTGTGCCTTTTTCCTATTGCAAAATCATTTGGATCATGGGCTGGAGTAACCTTTACACAACCCGTACCAAAATCTTTATCAACATGTGAATCAGCGATAATAGGTATTTCTCTATCAACGAAAGGGACTTTTACTTTGACACCAATAAATTCTTTATATCTATCATCATCAGGATTAACAGCCACAGCAGTATCACCCAATAGAGTTTCTGGTCTTGTTGTTGCAACTTCTAAGTACTTATCTAGCTGTTCACCACTTTCAGAAATTAAAGGGTATTTAAAATGCCATAAATGACCATTTACTTCTTGCATTTCAACTTCAAGATCACTTACGGCAGATTGAGATTCAGGACACCAATTAACCAAATATTCGCCTCTATAAATTAAATTCTTTTTATAGAGGATATTAAAAGCCTCAATAACTGCTTCATTTAATTTTTGATCTAGAGTAAATCTTTCTCTAGTCCAGTCAACTGAATATCCTATCCTTTTTAATTGAGAAACTATTCTTCCACCACTTTGTTCTTTCCAATTCCATGCTCTTTTAAGAAATTCATCTCTTCCAATATCCTCGCTTGTTTTGCCTTCATTTTTTAATTGTTTTTCAAGAATAGTTTGAACAGCTATTGAAGCATGATCAGTTCCTGGTAAGCACAAAACATTCTTACCTAAAAGTCTTTGAAAACGTACTACAACATCTATCAAAGCCGTATTAAATGCATGCCCCATATGCAAAGATCCAGTTACATTTGGTGGCGGAATAACAACACAAAAAGGCTCTCCATCATCCTCAGGATTAGGGCTAAACGCCTTTAGACTTTCCCATTTTTCTTGCCACTTTTTCTCTACTTCAAAAGGTGAATAATTCTCTAAAGATAATTGATCATTCATCTCTGTCATGTCCAAATTTTATTTCAATAAACTTTTTGTTTATTTTATCTTGAGAGCAGCCAATTAATGAAAATAATATTAGTTTGCAAAAAAATAAACATACATTCTACAAAAGTTTGAAGCCAGAACCGCAAGAACATCGTTTTGCATTTTTTGGTGTTGAAATAAGAAATCCACCACCGCTCAAATCACCGTAATAATCTAATTTTAAATCTTTAAGTAAATTAAACTTTTTTACATCCGCGTATAAAGTTACCCCTTCAGTTCTTGAAATAGGAGATCCATTGCATGTACCCGGCCTTAATTTAATATGCATCCATCCTTCGGAACAATTTTTATCCTCTAGCAAATCAATCGACATTTCTCCTGGAGAACCTCCAAAAGAAGCTTGCCTAGATAGTTCTGAAGCAGCGCTTTGACTGATTGAAAGATTGACGATCTCAGTCATTAGAAAAATAATAAATGGGCGATCCAGGGTTCGAACCAGGGACATCCTGCTTGTAAGGCAGGCGCTCTACCGCTGAGCTAATCGCCCTTATGATAAATCATTCTAATAGATGAAGTTGAAATATTTATACTAAGTATTTAAATATTTCATGATTGAGGCAAAATTAAATTAATAAAATTTATCCTATGTCCTCAAACGATAGATATAACTTACAAAAAAATTCCGATTTAGAGACTTTAGAAAACTTTAAAATTTTAATATCTAATATCAAATCATTAAAAGATAAAACTTGGGGATGCCCTTGGCAGAAAATACAGTCTCATAAATCGTTGATCCCATTTTTACATGAAGAAAGTAATGAATTTATAGATGCGATATATGAAAAAAAGGCGGATAACATATGTGAAGAGTTAGGAGATCTTTTATTACAAGTAATGCTTCATGCTGAAATCGGTTACGAAAAAAAAGAATTTGAACTAAATGATGTTATAAAAAATCTAAACAAGAAAATTATTAATAGACATCCATATATTTTTAAAAAAAAAGAAAAAGTATCTCTAGAAAAATCGCAACAAATTTGGGAAAACATCAAAAATTCAGAAAAAGAAACACCTCATATGGAATCATCAATTAGTAAAAATTTAAATATGAAAATCAAAAATTTACCACCAATAGTTGGAACAGATAAAATCACAAATGTTGTTAAAGAATATGGTTTTAAATGGGAGAGTACCGATCAGATTTTTGAAAAGTTAGAAGAAGAGATTAATGAATTAAAGGAAGCAATTAAAAACAATAATGATTCAGAAATAAAAAATGAATTTGGGGATATTTACTTTACCCTTCTGAATCTCTCAAACTTTTTAAAAATAAATCCTGAATCAGCTCTACAAAAAACTAATAAAAAATTTTTAGACAGATTTTCAATCATTGAAAATCATGCAGGCGATAATATAAAAAAACAAACTCCTAAAGACTTTCAACGGCTTTGGCAAATAGCCAAGCGAAAACTTAAAAGAAAAAATTCTTAAAAAGCAAATGACTAATATTTCAACATGGATAGATGAATATCATAAAGGCTCAAGATTCGGTCTAAATGGAGATGTTTTAATTAAACAAAAATCACAATATCAAGAAATTATTGTTATTGAAAATGAATACTATGGAAGAGCTTTAATGCTTGATGGTTGTTGGATGACATCACTAAAAGACGAGAAATATTATCATGAGTGTCTTGTGCATCCAGCATTAAGTAGCATTGACGAAAAATCTAATGTACTAATTATTGGTGGAGGAGACGGCGGTACAGCAAGAGAATGCGTTAAATATTCTCAAATATCGAAAATTGATCTAGTAGAAATTGACGAGGAGGTGATCAAAATATCTAAAAAATTTTTAAAAGAAATTGGAGGCGAAGCATGGAATGATAAAAGATTAGAAATACATGTTGATGATGGTGTTAAATGGGTAAAAAAAACAAGAGATAATTTCTACGACGTTATTTTTATAGATTGTTCAGATCCCTCAGAATTATCAAATTTATTATTTTCAGATTCTTTTTATAAAGAATGTAAAAGAATACTTACACCAAAGGGGATATTAGCAACGCAAAGTGAATCTCCTGAATCCTTCAAAAATATTCACATAAATATTTTGAAAACCCTAAAAAATATATTTAAAGTTTCTAAAACTATGTATTCCTTTGTGCCTATATATCCAAGCGGAATTTGGAGTTGGACATTCGCTTCTTCAGAAGATCTAAATTTATCAAAGCAAAATTGTGATGAAGTCCTAAAAATAGAAAAAGGATGTGAAATTTGGAATTTAAATTTTCAAAATGCAGCATTCAAAATGATGCCAAATAAAATTGTAAAAGAACTAGATTAATAAGATGACAAAAAATTTATTTGATAACGAAAATGCAATTTATATGGGAGCAAAAAGAAGTCCCGAGAATTGCTCAATTGGTATATTTGGAGTTAATTATGACGGGACATGTTCTTTTAAACCAGGAGCAAGATTTGGTCCAGAAGCAATAAGACAAGTCAGTTCTTGTTTAGAAACATATTGTCCAAAAATAAAAAAAGACTTAGAGGATATTATTTATGTTGATTTTGGATCAATACTAATTGATAAAAATGACTCAAAGTCCGTTATTGAATCGGTTAAATCAGCAACAAATTATTTAATTAATAAACGTCTTACTCCTATTATGCTTGGAGGTGAACACTCTATTACAAGAGGTGCTATTGAAGCATTAGTAAAAAAATATCCAGATTTGATATTGGTTCAACTTGACGCTCATGCAGATTTAAGAGAATCATATATTGGAAATGAACATAGTCATGCTTGTACTATGAAAAGATGCTTAGAAGTGCTACCAGAAAAGAAAATTTTACAAGTAGGAATTAGAAGTGGGACTAAGGAAGAATTTGAAATTATGCATAACAACAACCAATTAGTTAACTTTTGTCCAGGCGGAAATGCACATGAGTTAAAACAAGCTCTTCTACCATTCGCTAAGTCTCCAATCTATTTAACAATAGATTTAGATTGGTTTGATCCCAGTTTATTAGCAGGGACGGGCACTCCAGAACCTGGAGGATTTTTTTGGAATGATTTTGAAGAAATACTGAAAACTTTAAAAGACTTTAAAATTGTGGCTTCAGACATTGTGGAATTATCTCCAGAAATTGATAAAAGCGGAGTAAGTAGCATAGTTGCAGCCAAAGTACTTAGAAGCTTAATTTTGTCATTAGAAAATATGCAATAAAAAATTTCTAAACTACAGTGTAAAAATACTAAATACAAACTAAATATTTCATGGATTTGCTAAAAAGTCCTCTTTATTCAAAATATGTTGAAGCCAATGCAAAATTAGTGGATTTTGCAGGTTGGGAAATGCCCATATCATTTTCAGGATTAATTAAAGAGCATGAATCAGTTAGATCATCAGCAGGATTATTTGATATTTCTCACATGGGGGTGATTTCTATCAAGGGAATCAATCCAAAGGATTATATTCAAAAACTTTTTCCTACTAATTTATATTCCTTTTCTGAAGGTCAAGGACTTTATACAGTAATGCTCAATGATAAAGGAGGAATAATAGATGACTTAATAATTTATGACCTTGGCATACAAGAAAATGACATATCAGAATTATTATTAATAGTTAATGCAAGTAGATATGAAGAAGATTTTCAGTGGATAAAAAATAATTTAAATAAACATGAAATTTCAATAACAAACTTTAAAAAAGAAAAAGTACTTTTAGCACTACAGGGAAAAAACTCATTCGATTTATTTGAAGAATGGATTAAATCTTCGATCTCACATATCCCTAACTTTGGATGCGAATATAAAATTTTTGAACATATTTCGCCTAAAGAAAAAATTTTCTTTTCAAAGACAGGATATACAGGGGAAAATGGTCTAGAAATACTTTTATCTAAAAAAGCAGCAATTAATTTATGGGATTTCTCAATTTCCAAAAATGTTGCACCTTGTGGTTTAGGAGCTAGAGATACTCTTAGACTTGAAGCAGGCATGCATCTTTATGGTCAAGACATAAATGAAGAAACTTCTCCATATGAAGCAGGGTTAGGCTGGCTAGTACATCTAGAAAATAATCACGAATTCTTTGGAAGAAGATTTCTTGAAGAACAGTCAAGATTAGGTATCCAAAAAAAGTTAGTTGGTCTTTCTATAGAGGGTAAAGCAATAGGAAGAAAAGGTTGCTCAGTTCTTAAAGGTGAAGAAAATATTGGGAGTATAACAAGCGGCAGTTGGTCTCCAACTAAACAACAAGCTATAGCTTTTGCATACATCAATACTTCGCATGCCTTAATAAATAATGAAGTTCAAATATTAATAAGAGGCAAAAAATTCAAAGGGGTTATAACAAAAAGAGCGTTTTATAAAAAAAATTATTAACTAAATTTACCCTTAAAGAATTATTATAAGTTATTGATAAATAAATCATACTTAGATGAGAAACAAAATTTGCGAAGAACTCAATAATACAGATATTGGTAAATTAGTTAATTTATGCGGATGGGTAGATAGAAGAAGAGATCATGGTGGTGTAATTTTTATTGATTTAAGAGACCATAGTGGATTCCTACAAATAACAATTAACCCTGATGATGGTGCAGATCTATTTAAACAGGCAGAAACTCTAAGAAATGAAACAGTAATAATGGTTAGCGGAATTATCAACGAAAGGCCAAAAGATTCAATAAATAAAAATTTAAGTACTGGAGAGTTAGAGCTTAAAGTTAAAGATTTGCAAATTCTCAACCAAATTAAAAAAACCCTACCTTTTCCAATATCTATACATGATTATGAAAATACAAAAGAGGAACTCAGATTAAAATATAGATACCTTGATTTAAGAAGAGGCAAATTACTAGAAAATTTAAAAACAAGACATAAAATTATTAAAGTTGCTAGAGAATTTCTTGATAATTTTGGATTTACAGAAGTAGAGACTCCATTACTTACAAAATCAACTCCAGAGGGCGCTCGCGATTTTCTTGTTCCTGCTCGTCTTTCGAATGGAGAATTTTTTGCTCTACCTCAATCCCCACAACTATTTAAACAACTTTTAATGGTGGGAGGCTTAGATAAGTATTATCAAATCGCAAAATGTTTCCGTGATGAAGACTTAAGGGCAGATAGACAGCCAGAGTTTACGCAATTAGATATTGAAATGAGCTTTATTAGTGAAGAAGAAATAATCTCTTTTAATGAAAGTCTTATAAAAAAAATATGGAAAGAAGTATTAAATATTGATTTTGATAATGCTTTTCCAAGAATGTCATGGCAAGCAGCAATGGATAATTACGGCACTGATAGACCAGATACAAGATATCAAATGTTATTAAAAGATTTAGGAGAAGTATTAGGTGATATTGGCTTTAATATTTTCACCAAGGCAATTAAGTCTGGAGGTTCTATAAAATCCATAACAGTCAAAGGAGGTAATTTAAGTATTAGCAACGTAAGAATTAAACCCGGAGGTGATATCTTCCAAGTAGCTCAAGATGCAGGAGCGGGTGGTTTGGCCTTTATAAGAGTCAAAGGAGATGAGCTTGAGACTATTGGGGCAATTAAAAATAATCTAAATGAAGATCATATAGCTGATATTTTGAGAATCACCGAAGCACAAGATGGAGACTTAATTCTTTTGGGTGCTGGAGATAAACAAATTGTCAACCAGTCATTAGATAGAGTGAGACAATACATCGCAAAAGACTTAAATCTCATAGATAAAAGTAAATGGAATTTCTTATGGGTAACTGATTTCCCAATGTTTGAGAGAAATGAAGAGGAAAATAGATATGAAGCTTTACATCATCCTTTTTGTTCTCCAAAAAATATAAAATCTAAAGATCCTGAAAACTTGCAAAAAGAAATCGAGGACTCTACAGCAAATGCTTATGACTTAGTTCTTAATGGCTTGGAATTGGGAGGTGGCTCTTTACGTATTCATGAAGCAAACTTGCAAAGAGCGGTTTTGAAAACGGTAGGACTTACAGCTAAAGAGATTAATGAAAAATTTGGATTTTTAATTGAAGCCTTAGAAATGGGTGCTCCTCCTCATGGTGGAATAGCGTTTGGATTAGATCGTATTACCATGCTGATCATAGGTGCAGATTCAATTAGAGAAACAATTGCGTTTCCAAAAAATCAACAAGCAAAATGTCTTCTCACAAATGCGCCTTCAAATGTTTCAAAATCACAATTAAAAGAATTAGATATTGAAATAACAATTGATGAATAAGAATATATATGGATGTTCTAAAAGTTTTTTGTTTAAATAAAATATAAGGAGGCAGTGCTTAATTAAAAATATTTAATGTCAAAATTTGTTTTTGTCACCGGAGGAGTAGTTTCTAGCATTGGTAAAGGAATTGTAGCTGCAAGCCTAGGTAGATTATTAAAGTCTAGAGGATATACTGTTTCAATATTAAAACTAGATCCATATCTAAATGTTGATCCAGGCACAATGAGCCCTTTTCAACATGGAGAAGTATTTGTAACCGAAGATGGGGCTGAAACCGATCTAGATTTAGGTCACTACGAAAGATTTACTGATACAGCAATGACTAGGTTGAATAGTGTAACAACGGGATCTATTTATCAAGCAGTTATTAATAAAGAAAGAAGAGGTAATTATAACGGCGGAACTGTGCAAGTAATACCTCACATAACGGGAGAAATTAGAGAAAGGATTCATAGAGTAGCCTCTAACAGTAATGCAGATATTATTATTACTGAAATTGGTGGAACAGTTGGTGATATTGAATCTCTTCCTTTTTTAGAGGCAATAAGAGAATTCAAAAATGATGTCAATAGGAACGATGTTGCATACATACACGTAACATTACTTCCTTACATCAAAACCTCTGGCGAAATAAAAACTAAACCAACACAACATTCAGTGAAAGAATTAAGATCAATTGGAATTCAGCCAGATTTACTTGTATGCCGAAGTGATAAATCTATCAATGAAGCTCTTAAAAAAAAGCTGAGTGGTTTTTGCGGTGTCAGTATCAACTCTGTAATTGAAGCTTTAGACGCAGACAGTATTTATTCTGTACCTCTTTCTTTAAAAAAAGAAGGTTTATGCAAAGAAACCCTGAAGTATTTAGACCTTGAAGATAAAAAATGTGATTTGAAAAATTGGGAACAACTAATACACAACCTAAGAAATCCTGGAGATCCAATAAAAGTTGCCCTTGTAGGCAAATATATTGAACTTGGAGATGCATATTTATCCGTTGTTGAAGCTTTAAGACATGCATGCATTGAACAAAAGGCTTTATTAGATTTACATTGGGTAAGTGCTGAAATGATAGAAAAAAATTCAGCAGAAACTTACTTAAATGAAGTTCATGCAATTGTCGTACCCGGAGGATTTGGCAATAGAGGAGTCAATGGAAAAATTTCGGCTATAAAATTCGCAAGAGAAAATAAAATTCCTTTTTTAGGTTTGTGCCTTGGTATGCAATGTGCAGTTATAGAATGGGCCAGGAATGTAGCTAATCTTCCAGATGCATCTAGTTCAGAACTAGACCCAAACACTCCAAATCCAGTGATACATTTATTACCAGAACAGGAAGATGTAGTTGATTTAGGTGGGACAATGAGACTTGGAGTTTATCCATGTAGATTGACAAAAAATACAACTGGAAAAAACTTATATGATGAGGATGTTATTTATGAGAGACATCGACATAGATACGAATTTAATAATTACTACAAACAAAGTTTTTTAGATTCTGGATACAAAATTAGTGGCACATCACCAGATGGCAGATTAGTTGAGTTAATTGAGTTAGAAAATCATCCATACTTCTTAGCCTGTCAATATCATCCTGAGTTTTTATCACGACCTGGCAAACCTCATCCTTTATTTAAAGGATTAATAAAAGCCTCTCAAGATAAGTTAACTCAATCAAATTAATATTCTTTATTTTTTTGAATGAAAATGACAAATTTTTTACCCTTAGTCGAACAATTTCATTCATTACAAGGTGAAGGTTATCACGCTGGAAAAAGTGCTTTTTTTATAAGATTAGCAGGATGTAAAGTTGGATGTTCGTGGTGCGATACCAAGAATTCATGGGATGAAAAAAAACACCCTTCTATATCAATTGAAAAAATAATAGATCGCATAAAAATTGCCAGAAAAAAAGGAGCATCTTTTTGCGTTATTACAGGTGGAGAACCTTTACAACATAACTTGGATAATTTTTGCAAAGCCATAAAAAAAATGACGATGGGAGAAGAACAAAAGCCAATGAAGATACATATTGAGACAAGTGGAGTTAATTCGATATCAGGAAGCTATGACTGGATTACTTTATCTCCTAAAAGACACTCACCTCCAAAAAATTATTTTTTAAAAAACTGTAATGAAATCAAAATAATCATAAATGAAATAGAAGATATTGAATTTGCTATTCAAATAAAAAATGAAACTTTAAAACAATATCAACTTTCTAAAAGCGAAGATGGCTTAAAAGAAGATAAAATTTTTTATTTACAGCCAGCATGGAACAATGCAAATGGTTTCTCTCTTGCTATTGATTTCGTAAAAAATAACCCCGATTGGAAATTGAGCCTTCAAACTCACAAATACTTAAAAATCAATTGAAAACATATGACTCTTAAAAATAAATCGATAGTAGTTTTATTATCTGGAGGTTTAGATTCTTCTACAGTTACTGGTATCGCCAAAAAATCCGAAGCAAAAATTTTTGGCCTTTCATTTGACTATGGTCAACGACATAAAAAAGAATTAAATTCTGCATCAATAATTGCAAAACACTTTGATATCGAAGAATTTAAAATAATTAAGCTTGACTTATCTTTATGGGGAGGGTCGTCATTAACTGATACTCAAAAAAATATTCCGATAGAAGGAGTACAAACTAATCAAATTCCTAATACTTATGTTCCTGGGAGAAATACTATATTTATTTCCGTTGCACTAAGTTATGCCGAAGCAATAGATGCTGATTTTATAGGATTAGGAGTTAATGCACTAGATTATTCTGGCTATCCAGATTGCAGACCTGACTACATTAAAAAATTTCAAGAATTAGCAGATTTAGCCAATAAAAGAGGAAGAGAAAAAAATCCAATAAAACTTTGGACACCACTATTAGATTTAAATAAAGAGGAAATTATTAAATTAGCTTTTGATAATCATGTCCCTTTAGATAAAACATGGAGTTGTTATTCGGGTAATTCAAAACCATGCGGTAAGTGTGATAGCTGCAGAATTAGAAATGCCGCTTATGAAAAATGGCTTAATAACAATAATAAAAAATGAAAATAAAAAAAATAATTCTTGAAAAATGGATAGATCCAGCATTGATTACGCATCATCTAACAAAAAAATTCGGAGATAAAGGATTAGCTTGGCTAGACAGTGATGGCAAAGAAAATGGGGAATGGTCAATAATAGGAATTAAACCTAAAAAAATAATCCAATCAAGAAATATCAATAACTTAGACAAAACTAATAATCCATTTAACAACTTAAAAAATATTGAAAAAGGATTTTGGATCGGATGGTTAAGTTATGAAGCTGGAGTATTCATAGAACCCAAAAACCCATGGCGAAAATCTAATATGGCAACTTTATGGATTGCATCATATGATCCAATCATTAAATGTAATCTAATAAAAAAAGAAATAATTATCGAAGGCACAAACGCATCCGAAATGTTGAATTATAAAAACATAATCAACAATATAAAAAATATTGAAGAAGAAATTATTAAAACAAATTTGAATTTTGATTTTTCAAAAATCAATTTGGACGAAATGGCTGAAAAATTTCAGAAAAATATTCTAAAATTAAAAAAATTAATTTCCTTAGGGGATATATTTCAAGCAAACCTAACAACTAAATGCGAAATTGAATCTTCCAAATACTATAATCCTCTAGATATTTATTTGAAAATAAGAAGAAAATTAAGAGCTCCCTTTGGAGGAATAATAATAAATAATGATAATTATAAAGAGGCTGTATTATCTACCTCGCCAGAAAGATTTATAAAAATAGATAATAAAAATTTTGTAGAATCAAGACCAATCAAAGGAACTAGATCCAGAGATAAGGATTTAAATCAAGACGCACTTAATGCTATCGATTTAATAACGAACGAAAAAGATAGAGCAGAAAATATTATGATTGTTGACCTAATAAGAAATGATTTAAGTAAAGTTTGCGAGACAGGAAGTATTATGGTGCCAGAAATATTAAAGCTTGAAAGTTTCTTAAAAGTTCATCATCTAACTTCAGTAATCAGAGGCAAATTAAAAAAAGATAAAAACTGGATTGATTTACTAAAAGCTTGTTGGCCTGGGGGCTCTATAACTGGAGCACCTAAATTAAGATCATGCCAGAGACTTTTTGAATTAGAAGAATATGAACGTGGGCCTTACTGTGGCTCTTTTTTAAAGCTTGACTGGAATGGAGAGTTTGACAGCAATATACTAATAAGATCATTTTTAATTAAAGACAAAAAAATCAATATATATGCTGGTTGCGGAATAGTTATTGACTCAAACCCTGAAGAGGAAACTAATGAACTAAAGTGGAAACTTTTACCGTTAATTGATTCACTCAAATGATTGAAACATTAGGCTGGCACAAGAATCAATGGTTAGATATTAAAAGAATATTTATTGCTGCTAATAATAGAGGATTAAAATTTGCTGATGGTATATTTGAGACCATTTTGATAAAAGAAAACAAACCTATTCTTTTTGATGAACATCTGAAAAGGTTAGAAAAAAGTAGCAAGATTTTAAATATTAATCTCAAAATAAATAAATTAACTTTGAAACAACTTATTCACGATGGAATTAGAAAGTTATCACTTAAAAATGATCAATTTGCTTCAGTAAGAATAAACTATAGTCGAGGAACTAATGAAGGTCGAACCCTAACAATTGATAGCACTTCAGAGACAAAAGATTTGGATAATATATGGCTTGAGTTCTATAGAATCAAACCAAATTTTAATCCAATAAGCGTTTGCATTAGTCAAACAGAAAAAATAAATGAATTCAGTCTTATAAGTAAATGCAAAACATTTTCATATAATCAGGCAATACAAGTTTTGACAGAAGCTAATGAAAAATCATTTGATGATTCTATCCTTTTAAATACGTCAGGTGAACTTTGTTGTGGAAGTACATTTAATCTTCTAATTAAACGAAATAATCAATGGATAACTCCTAGAAAAGAGAGCGGTTGTTTAGAGGGGATTATGATTTCTAAAGCTTTAAAATTGAAAATCGTAAAAGAAGAATTAATTCCTCCAAAATTTCAAAATGATGACATAATAATTGCAATTAATAGCTTATCTTGCAGACAAATTAATCAAGTTAATGATTTAAAGCTTAAACCTAAATTCGATCCAATTTATTTTTGGGATTTATTATATAGTTGAACTTTATTAATATCTGGTAAATAGACATCAGAAACTTTAGTTATATTGTTATTAACCTTAAATTCAACAATTTTTCCAATAATGATAATTGATGGAGCTAAAAATTCTTTATCTTTGATTTTAGCTGGAAGATTATCTAATTTCTCAATCAAACATTTTTGATTTTTTAAAGTAGCTTCTTGAATCACAGCGCATTTAGTCTTCTTATCTAAACCACCTAGAATTAACTCTTTCACAATATATTCAATATTTTTTATACCCATAAAAATTACTAAACTATCTGATGATTTAGCTAAATCTCTCCAATTCACTGTCTTTTTTTCCTTATCTACACGCTCATGTCCAGTGACGAAAGTTACGGAACTAGCAGCATCTCTATGGGTTAGTGGAATACCAAAATATGTGGGGGCAGCTATCCCAGAAGTAATACCAGGAACGATTTCAACTGAAATTCCATTTTTTTCTAAAATCGATACCTCTTCACCACCTCTAGAAAAAACGAATGGATCTCCTCCTTTAAGCCTTACGACATTTTTGCCTTCTTTTGCCAATTTCAAAATAAGATCATTAGTTTCAGCCTGAGGTACAGAACACTTCCCAGCTCTTTTGCCTACATGGAAAATTTCTGTATTTTTTCCTGCCTCTTTTGTTATTTCATCCGGGATTAAAGCATCATGAACTAATGCATCACAGTTTTTTATTAGACGTAAAGCTTTAAGAGTCAAAAGCTCAGGGTCACCAGGACCTGCTCCAACTAAATAAACAATGCCGGGCACAATAATCTCCATTAACAAGTATGGTAGTAAAAGTTAATCGCAATGAAGGTAAATATTGTGAAAGAAAGTTTATTAAAACCAAATAAAAAATTTACTCTCCTTAGTGCGTTTATCACTCTTCTAAATGATCGTTTAAGTGAAAGTATACTGTTACCCATATTACCCTCTTTTGTTTTACTTTTTGACTCTAAAGCAAGTACATATGGTTTATTATCATGCACTTACCAATTAGCTCAATTTACAGCTTCTCCTTTTATAGGACTTATGAGTGATAGATATGGAAGAAGACCTGTCACTCTTTTTTGTATTACTGGTTCAGTAATAGGAATATCAATATTATCTTTTACAGTTCTTTTTAATTGGTCAAATTCAATAGCCACTATCCCGTTATTTTTATTATTTTTAGCGAGACTTATTGACGGTTTAAGTGGAGGGACTGCAGCTACTGCAACAACAATTCTTGCAGATATTTCAAGCCCTGAAAAAAGAGCAAAAACATTTGGTCTTATTGGTGTAGCTTTTGGCTTAAGTTTTTTCTTAGGTAATATTTTTGTTGTAATTTTTGCAAGAAATACAAATAATAATTTTATTATTCCAGTTTTGATAGCCTCAATCATTCCAATAATAAATTTTCTTCTTGTATTTTTTTACTTACCAGAAACCAAGCCTAATAGTGAAATAAATAAATCAAAAACTGCTTTAAAAAACCCTTTAAAAGCTCTATTTACAGTTTTCAAAGAAGAAAAGATTAAAAAATTATCATTAGCTTTCTTTATTTACTTTATTGCTTTTACTGGATTGACAAATATCCTTATATTTTTCCTCCAAGAATCTTTAAACTGGACGACCAAAGCATCAAGCGGAACTCTTGTTGTAGTAGGAATCATTGCGATTATCGTTCAGGGAGGATTAATTGGGCCTCTGGTAAAGCAATTTGGCGAAATGCGATTAACACTTATCGGATCAGGCTTTATTCTTGTGGCATGTGCTATTTTAATAACTGCTCCAAAAGAAAATGCGACAATTAATATTTATTCAGCTGTTTCATTTTTAGCTGTTGGGGCAGGATTAATTACGCCCACGTTAAGAGCACTAATATCAAAGAAATTAGACGTTGATAAACAAGGCTCAATTCTAAGTAACCTTCAAGGTCTGCAGAGTCTTGGAGGAGTTTTAGGAATTGCAATGGCAGGGAGGGTTTATGATAGTTTTGGTCCTAAATCACCTTTTATAGCTGGTTCCATTATCTTACTTTTCATGATATATCTTATTGCAGAGGGTAAAAACAATAATTCTTTTAGCAATCAAAATTCAAAAGTAACTTAATGAAAAGCCAGGTTGATGTTTTTATTAATAGAGAATTAAGTTGGATTGAATTCAATAAAAGAGTACTCCTAACTGGTATGGAAAAGGAGTACAAAATCCTAGATAAAGTGAAATTTTGTTCAATTTTTAGTAATAATCTTGATGAGTTTTTTATGGTAAGAGTAGCTTCCTTAAAGGCTCAAGTTGAAGCAGAAATTACTAAAAAAAGTATTGACGGACTTACCCCTAAAGAACAATTAAAAAAAATCAATAATGAAATAAAAAAGTTAACTATTCTTCAAGAAAATTATGTGAATAATGAATTAAAAAATGAATTAAAAGAAAAAGGTGTAATTTTAAAAAAATATAAAGACCTTAGTGAAAATCAAAGAAATTGGTGTAATAACTTCTTTACAACATCTATTTTCCCTTTATTAACTCCATTAGTTGTTGATCCGGCACATCCATTTCCTTTTATAAGTAATTTAAGTCTAAATTTAGCAGCTTTAATAAAGGATAAGGAGGATTCTAAAAATCAGTTTGTCAGAGTAAAAATACCAACAAAAAATATACCCCGATTTATACGAATTCCCAATGAAATTAATCAACTTAGTGATGAAAGTTCTCACTATTTCATAAGTGTTGAAGATTTAATTGGGAATAATATAAATACTTTATTTAACGGAATGGAATGTATAAATTACTCCTTTTTTAGAGTGACAAGAGATGCGGATTTAGAATTAAAGGAACTTGAAGCTGATGATCTACTTTTAGCTGTTGAACAAAGTTTGCAAAAAAGAAGATTAGGTGGAGACGTAGTTAGATTAGAAGTGGAGTCAGATATGCCAGAAAATATTCTAAAGTTACTTATTGAAAGTATCTCAATACAGAAAGAATATATATACTTTTCCAAAAGTTTATTAGGCCTAGACGATTTAAATCAGCTTACAAAAATTGATAGAGATGATTTAAAAGAAAATCTACTAATTGGAAAAACTCACCCAGAATTAAAACATTTAGATTTGCCTTCAAACAAAAACTTCAGTTCTATTTTCAAGATACTTAGAAAAAGAAATATCCTGCTTCATCATCCCTACGACTTATTTAAAACTTCAGTTGAAGAGTTCATAAACAGAGCCGCTGATGATCCACTTGTAATGGCTATAAAAATTACTTTATATCGTGTTTCAAAGGATTCTCCTATTATCGAGGCTTTAATGAGAGCTGCAGAAAATGGAAAAGAAGTAATGACTCTTGTTGAACTTAAGGCAAGATTTGATGAAGATAATAATATTCAGTGGGCAAAACAACTTGAACAAGCAGGAATTCATGTTGTATATGGAATAATAGGATTTAAAACACATACAAAAATAGCTTTAATAGTTCGAAAAGAAAAAAGAAGATTAAGAAATTATTTTCATATTGGAACCGGAAATTATAACTCTAATACTTCAAGGTTTTATACTGATTTAGGATTGCTTTCAACAGATCCTGAGATTGCATCAGATTTACTTGAGTTATTTAATTACTTATCAGGTTTTTCTAAACAAAAAAGGTATCAAAAATTATTAGTTTCTCCCTCATCAATGAGAGAGAAATTTATATTTCTAATAAAGAGAGAAATTAAAAATGCAAAGGAAGGTAAAAGTGCTGAAATAATTGCAAAAATGAATTCTTTAGTAGACCCAGAAATAATCAAACTTCTTTATTTAGCTTCAGATGCAGGTGTAAAAATTAGTCTCATCATAAGGGGTATATGTTGCTTATATCCACAAAGAAAAAATTTAAGTGAAAATATAAAAGTCATTAGCATTATTGGACATTTTCTTGAACACTCAAGAATATTTTGGTTTTGTAATAACGAAAATCATGAAGTGTTTATTGGTAGTGCAGATTGGATGAGAAGAAACCTTGATAGAAGAATAGAAGCTGTTACACCAGTAGAAGATTATGAATTAAAATCTACACTATACAAGCTTTTGCAAATATACATTAAAGATGATTACTTTTCTTGGATAATGAAAGAAGATGGTTCCTACGCAAAATATGCATTGGATTCGGCACATAATCGTTCACAATTTGACCTAATAGAAAATTTAAAAAAATATTGATTTTTATAACATTTAAAAAAACTTAATATTTTAAAAATTTTTTAATTTTTTTAAAAACCTTTCATACCAATAGATTTCAAAAAATTTGTATAAAAAAAGATTTTTTGTCTTTAAAGTTTCAACGTAAAAGTAGTTTTTATTTCAATTTCAGTGCTAGCTTTTTAAAAAATCCACTATTTAGGAGGCCAGGGTGATGGGGATCCCTCTGGAATCTACAAAAAGCTCTTCAAATAATTTTGATGAGCCAAGATTACCAAACACTGCGGGCAAGTCTCGCAAAACAAAATCTAGTCTAACTTCAAAACAAAGCCAAAAAAAATCTGGAAGACTCGCTTCAGATTCTATAGGTTATTACTTAAGTAGCATAGGTAGGGTACCTCTTCTAACTCCAGCAGAGGAAATAGAATTAGCTCATCATGTTCAAAACATGAAAAAAGTGTTGCAAATTCCTGAAACTGATAGAACTCAAAGAAATCGTCAGCAAATTAGAATTGGCAAAAGGGCTAGAGATAGAATGATGGCAGCTAATCTAAGACTAGTTGTTTCTGTTGCAAAAAAATACCAAAATCAAGGACTGGAATTATTAGATCTTGTCCAAGAAGGAGCTATTGGTCTAGAAAGAGCCGTAGATAAATTTGATCCTGCTATGGGTTATAAATTTTCAACGTACGCTTACTGGTGGATTAGGCAAGGAATGACAAGGGCTATTGATAACAGTGCAAGAACAATCCGTTTGCCTATTCACATAAGTGAAAAACTATCCAAAATGAGAAGAGTTTCTAGAGAATTATCACATAAATTTGGTAGACAACCTACCAGGTTAGAAATGGCAACCGAAATGGGAATAGATCAAAAAGATTTAGAGGATTTAATCTCTCAAAGTGCACCTTGTGCTTCTCTAGATGCTCACGCAAGAGGCGAAGAAGACCGAAGCACTCTAGGTGAACTTATACCTGATCCAAACTGTGAAGAGCCTATGGAGGGGATGGATAGAACTATTCAAAAAGAACATTTAGGAACTTGGCTTTCTCAATTAAATGAAAGAGAGCAAAAAATCATGAGGCTAAGATTTGGCCTAGATGGTGAAGAACCATTAACACTAGCAGAAATAGGGAGACAAATTAATGTTTCACGAGAAAGAGTAAGACAACTAGAAGCTAAAGCAATATTAAAACTTAGAGTAATGACAACTCATCAAAAAGCAGCTTAACCAAATTGATAAAATTTACTGTAATTTTATTATATTTATTTTCAATTTTTTTAATATCAATAGTTTTTAAAAAATATAATGAAGATAGCAGAGAAATCGTCAGAAAAATAATACATATTGGAATAGGACCTTTAATACCAATTGCTCAATATTTAAAAATTAATCAAAACTCTGCACTAATATTTACAGGAATTGTTTCATTAATGGTTTTTATCAATTACACCTATAAATTATTTCCAACAATTGAGGATGTTGAGAGAAAGAGTTATGGAACATTATTTTATTGTCTAAGTTTATTTATTTTGATTTATCTTTTCTGGAATAAAGATCCATATGCATTAATTAGTGGATTTTTCATAATGACTTTTGGTGATGGATTAGCTGGATTAATAGGAAAAAACTTTAACTCAAAGAGTTGGATTTTTTTTAAACAAAAAAAATCTTTATTTGGTACTATGACAATGTTTTTAACAAGTTTGATAGTAGTTTGCTCAATAGGATACGCACAACAAAATAGTTTAAATTTAAATTATTTTACAATAGCTTTTTTTGCGACTTTGCTCGAACAATTTAGTGTTTTAGGAATAGATAATTTTATTGTTCCTATTTCTTCAGCATTATTTTTTAATTTTTTTATAACTAGCTAAGTGAATTGTATAAAATAGCCAGTAATTCTTTTGTTGTTTCTATATCTATACACGCATCTGTAATACTTCTACCAAACTGGAGATCTTCTTTTTTTAAAAGTTTTTGATTTCCCTCCTTCAAATGGCTTTCAAGCATAACTCCTAAAATATTTTTTTGACCATTACTAATTTGAGAAGCTATATTTTTTAGCACTTCCGACTGTTTTCGGAAATCTTTATTGGAATTACCATGACTACAATCAATCATCACTTTATGAGGAAGATTAGATTCCTTCAGTTCAGAGGAAATTCTTTTAACATGTTCACTTTCAAAATTCGGGCCTTTTGAACCACCTCTTAAAACTATATGTCCATCTGGATTACCTGTTGTATTAATAATAGAAGCCATTCCATTTTCATTAACACCTAAGAAATGATGCGATTTTGAAGCTGACTGCATTGCATTTATTGCAGTAGTAAAAGAACCATCTGTACCATTTTTAAAACCTATAGGCATTGATAATCCTGATGCCATTTCCCGATGAGTCTGACTTTCAGTAGTCCGCGCTCCTATAGCTGTCCAGCTTATTAAATCGGCAATATATTGAGGAACAATTGGATCTAGTAATTCTGTGGCAGAAGGAATTCCACGAGTTGCTAAATATGAAAGCAAAGTTCTTGCCCTTCTTAGACCAGTATTAATATCATAAGAATTATCTAGATGAGGATCATTTATTAATCCCTTCCAACCAATAGTTGTTCTTGGTTTCTCAAAATATACTCTCATGATTATTTCTAATTTATCTTTATAAATTTCTCGAAAGTTTTGAATATATTTTGAATATTCTTTTGCCGCCTCTAGATCATGAATTGAACATGGGCCAACAATGACTAAAAGCTTCTGATCATTATGATGCAAAATATTTTGTATCGATCTTCTTGTTTTAGATACTGTATTAGCAGAGGCGTGATCTAAAGGTATATCATTATGTAATCTGCTGGGAGGTATTAATGGACGTGTTTCAACAACATGTAAATCTGATGTCTTTTCTAAAGCAGAATTATTTGATGATTTCGTCATTGATTAATTAAGAAGTTTGAATATTTAAAAAAGCATTTATGAATACTCTCCTTTTCAATATTAAAAATAACAATAG
Source organism: Prochlorococcus sp. AG-347-N23 (assembly GCA_003281125.1). Classification (GTDB taxonomy): domain Bacteria; phylum Cyanobacteriota; class Cyanobacteriia; order PCC-6307; family Cyanobiaceae; genus Prochlorococcus_A. The sequence continues at coordinate 24,569 of QCCW01000006.1, forward strand.
ATTATGCATTAAACCTTACTAATGAAGAATTTGGAAACATTGCTAAAAGATTATGCAGATCACGTAGCTGAAAGAGCCGCCAAAGGTATACCTCCTTTACCTTTAAATGCTGAGCAAACAAATTGTATTACAAAATTATTGGAACAAGATAGTTCTTACGATTCATCTTATTTAATTGATTTACTAATAAATAGAGTACCACCAGGAGTTGATGAGGCTGCTTATGTAAAAGCAAGCTGGCTCACAGCTATTGTTAATTCCGAAAAATATTGCAAATATATCAATCCCGAAAAAGCAATTGAAATACTAGGAACAATGATAGGCGGATACAATGTAAATTCTTTAGTTGAAATACTTAAAGGAGAAAATATTTTACTTGCTAAAAAAGCAGCAGAAGTTTTAAAAAATATTATTCTTGTTTACGACTCAGCTAATGAAATTTATGAATTATCTCAAAATAATATTTACGCAAAAGAGGTTATAAATAGTTGGGCAAATGCAGAATGGTTCAAAAACAAAAAAGTTCTGGAGAAAGAGATTACTTGTTTAGTATTTAAAGTTGACGGGGAGACAAATACAGACGACCTATCTCCAGCTGTACATGCAACATCACGCCCGGATATTCCATTGCATGCTTTAGCTATGTTGGAATTTAAAATACCTGATGGACTAAAGATTCTTGATAATTTGAAAAAACAAAATTTACCGATAGCTTATGTTGGAGATGTTGTTGGAACAGGGAGTTCTAGAAAATCTGCTATTAATTCACTCATTTGGCATATAGGAGAAGAGATCGCTTTTATCCCAAACAAAAAAACAGGTGGAATAATAATTGGCAGCAAAATAGCCCCAATTTTCTTTAATACTGCACAAGATTCAGGAGCTTTACCTATAGAAGCTGACGTATCTAATATGAAAACAGGAGATGTTATTAAAATATATCCTTATAAAGGAATTATTAAAAAAATTGAAAAAGATTCAAATAATGAAGAATTAGTGAGCAAATTCGACTTGTATCCATCAACTCTGATTGACGAAATTCAAGCCGGTGGAAGAATTAATCTTATGATTGGAAGATCTCTTACAGACAAAATTAGAAACAAATTAAATTATCAACCAAGTGAAATATTTACCAGACCACAAAATCCAACCGAAAGTACTGCCGGCTTTACTCAAGCTCAAAAAATAGTAGGGAAAGCATGCGGTTTAGATGGTGTTAGGCCAGGAATGACCTGTGAGCCAATTATGACTACAGTTGGCAGTCAAGATACTACTGGACCAATGACTAGAGATGAACTAAAAGAACTAGCTTGTTTAGGATTTACTGCAGATTTAGTGATGCAAAGTTTTTGTCATACAGCTGCATATCCTAAACCAGTAGATCTAGTTACCCATAGAGAATTACCTGATTTTATATCTCAAAGAGGTGGAGTAGCTCTTAAACCTGGAGACGGCATAATTCATAGTTGGCTTAACAGAATGCTTCTCCCCGATACAGTTGGCACAGGTGGAGATAGTCATACAAGATTTCCTCTTGGCATTTCATTTCCTGGAGGCTCAGGCATTGTTGCCTTTGCCGCTGCAATAGGATCAATGCCATTAAATATGCCGGAATCTGTACTAGTTAAATTTAAGGGAGAATTATTACCAGGCATTACTCTGAGAGATTTAGTAAATGCAATCCCTCTATTCGCAATTAAAAAAGGACTCTTAACTGTTGAGAAAGAAAATAAGAAAAATATATTTAACGGGAAAATTATGGAAATTGAGGGATTACCAAACCTAAAACTTGAACAAGCTTTTGAACTTACTGATGCTACTGCAGAACGCTCATGCGCTGGTAGCACAATACTTTTATCCCAAGAAACTGTTCAAGAATACTTGAGAAGCAATATTTGCCTACTAGAAAAAATGATCGAAAGCAACTATGAAGATTCAAAATCAATCTCTAGAAGAATCAATGATATGAAAAATTGGTTAAAAGAACCATCGTTAATTCAACCAGATTTAAACGCTCAGTATGAAGAAATCATTGAAATTGATTTAGCAAAAGTAACACAACCTATAGTTGCTTGCCCTAACGATCCAGATAATGTAAAGGAAATCACTGATGTAGCAAATACAAATATTGACGAGGTTTTTATAGGTTCTTGTATGACAAACATTGGTCATTACAGGGCCGCTGCGAAAGTTCTTGAAGGTGTACAGAATTTAAAATCTAAATTATGGATTTGCCCACCAACAAAAATGGATGAAGAAACTCTAAAAGCTGAAGGCTACTATAAAATATTCGAAAATTGTGGTGCAAGGTTAGAGTTACCAGGCTGTTCTTTATGTATGGGAAATCAAGCCAGAGTAGATGAAGGTTCTGTAGTATTTTCTACAAGTACAAGAAATTTTGACAATAGACTTGGCAAGAATGCACAAGTCTTTTTAGGCAGCGCTGAATTAGCAGCAGTTTGCGCACTGCTTGGAAAGATACCTGAAGTTGAAGAATATCAGGATATTACTAAAAATAAAATTAATCCGTATTCAGATGAACTTTATCGCTATCTTCAATTTGATGAAATACACGATTTCAGCTTGACAAAATAATCATGGACTATGCCAAACTTTATAAAAGATAATATTCAAAAACCAAGTAATAATTCTTCTCGCAGCATCAAAAAATTATTAAAACAAAGATCTCTAGTCGTTGCATTTTCGCTCTTATTAACAGGTTTAGGAGCCTCAATTACAAGCATATCTTTTAAAACTGGAATCTATTTTATAAATAATTGGAGATTAGCATTATTAGACCAATTCCCGTCTATTGCGATCTTACCTATTTTTGGAGCTCTAGGAGGAGCTATTGCAGGATATTTGATCAAAAATATAGCACCTGCTGCAAAAGGTTCAGGTGTTTGTCAAATAATGGGTTTCTTAAGACATAAAAAAGTTCCAATGAATTTAAAAGTAGGATTAGTAAAGCTACTATCAGGCATTATTGCTATAGGAAGTGGATTCCCTTTGGGTCCAGAAGGTCCATCAGTTCAAATGGGAGGATCAGTAGCTTGGCAAATGGCCAAGTGGCTCAAAGCTCCTACAGCTTTCAGAAGAATAATAGTAGCAGCAGGTGGTGGTGCTGGAATAGCTGCAGTATTTAGCGCTCCATTAGGAGGGTTTGTTTATGCAATAGAAGAGTTATTAAACTCTGCTAGACCAGTAATTTTGCTATTAGTTGTAATTACAACTTTTATTGCAGATTCATCTGCTGATATTATTCAAGCCTTGGGTTTAGACCCTAAAGCAGGAGGCTTTGATTTTAACCTCGGTTTTTTGATTCAAAAAGAATATGACCCATCAGTTTTTTTCTTACCTATAGATTTTATTTACTTAGTTTTACTAGGAATAATTATTGGGATATTTGCAGAACTATACAGCAGATATGTTTTGTTAATGCAAAATCTTGGGAAAAAGTGGTATAAAAATAAATTTGTTTTAAAAATGAGTATCTGTGGACTTATTTTAGGAAGTATCTACTCTTGTTTACCTAGTACATTTCATAATTTAGATGAATTACAAAAAATAATAGCTGAGCAAAATACAAGTATTGGAATTGCTTTTTTAGCAGTTTTAGTATTATTTATAACGACAGGTTTAGCTGCAGCCTCTGGAGCTCCTGGAGGATTGTTCTATCCAATGCTTACTTTAGGAGGGTCAATAGGACTAATAATGGGGAGCTGGGTAGAAATTGCAACAGGACATGCGCCGAGTACATACATTTTTGCGGGAATGGGAGCTTTCGTAGCAGGATGTTCGCGTACACCAATAACAGCTATGTTTTTAGCTTTTGCCTTAACAAAAAATTTACTAATAATGAAACCAGTATTAATAAGCTGCATTGCAAGCTTCTTGATAGCAAGAGCATTTAATGAAGAATCAATTTATGAAAGACAAATACAAATAGAATTAGATAACTAAGAAATTATTTTTAATCAAAAACAGCAGTTTTGCTGTTGTAAACGAAAACTTGATGATTTAGGTGTAATCTAACCGCTCTTGCGAGAGCTATTCTTTCAATATCCCTTCCTTTTCTTATTAAATCATCAACTTCATCCCTATGACTTACATTAACTGTGCATTGCTCTATTATCGGCCCTTCATCAAGATCTTCAGTCACATAGTGAGCTGTAGCACCGATTAATTTAACACCTCTCTTCCATGCTCGATGGTATGGCTGCCCGCCCTTAAATGCAGGTAAGAAAGAATGATGAATATTGATTATTGAAGAAAATTTTTTTAAAAAAGAGTCACTCAAAATTTGCATATATTTGGCTAATACAACAAGATCTACATCATATTCTTTCAGCAAACTTAAAAATCGATCTTCAACAACAGATTTATCAATATTAAAGGTATCAACATGGACGAATTTTGCATTAAAGTCATTTGCAATATTTTTAAGATCAGAATGATTTGAAATTATTAACGGCACTTTCATTTTGAGTTCACCATTTCTTACGCGCCAAAGTAAATCAATCAAACAATGATTTTGTTTACTCACAAAAATAGCAACATTTGGAATTTCATCAGAATAATTTACGTTAAATTTTCCATTTACTTCATCCGCAATTTTTTCAAATTCTTCATAAATTTCATCCCTGTTAAAAGATGCATTTTTACTATTCCATTCAATTCGACTAAGAAACAAACCTGCATCTTGATCTGTATGATGATCAGAATGTTTTATGTTACCGCCGTAATTTGAAATCCAACTTGTAAGTAAACTTACAAGGCCAGGACGATCGGGACAAACAATTTTGAATATAATTGAAGGATGTTCCAAAAAATCTTTAACTATTTAGTCAAATAAGCAATTATTTCTAATATATCAATGAAAGGCTTAAAAGAAAATTTTCAAAAGGCACACATACTTATCATTGGATCAGGAATTATAGGAAAATTTAACGCTCTAGAATTATCAGAATTAGGTTTTCAGATAACCCTTATAGATCCAAATCAAGATAAAAATAGTAGTAATGCTGCTTTAGGCTTACTAATGGGCAATATGTATCAAAAAAGGAAAGGTAGAAGTTGGGCTCTTAGGAAGCAAAGTATAGAATTATGGCCAAAATGGTTAAAAAACCTGCAAGAATTTAATAATAAATTAAATATTGAAAAACCATTAATTCAACTAACTACAAGTGAAGAAAAATTTAAGAAATTAAAGAAATTTATTAACAAAAATAACGATCAAAAGTTAAAAATCTTAGAGAAAGACTCAATTATTATTAAAAATATAAATAAAGCTTTTCAAACAAAAAATATAAAAGGGATTGTCTCTCACAAAGATGGAAGAATAAATGCTGGCACTTTACTGAAGACATTAGATATCTATCTAAAAAATAAAACAGTAAATTTTTTAAAAGACAAAATAATAAAGATTAAAAAATCCAAAAAGCATTGGATTGCTACATCTCAAACAAACAAAGAGATCAAGTCTGACGTAATTATTTTGTGTAATTCTCTCAATACAATTGATTTAATAGATAACATATCTCACAACATCAAATTAAAACCTGTATTGGGACAAGCTATGGAAATTAGTTTCAGTGAAGCAGAAGTTGATTTTTTATCACTTCCAAAACAGTTCAATATTAATGGCAAAAATATTATTCCCACATCAAATAATAAGCTTATTATTGGTTCAACTGACGAATACAGTACTATCTCAGAAGAAAATATATTCGAGAAACTAACCAATTTTATTGATAAAAAACCAACTTGGCTTGTTAAAGGACAAATTATAAATCGATGGTCTGGAATAAGGTCAAGACCGGATGGTGAGCCATCTCCAATAATGAGGAATTTAGGAGATGGACTAATTATTTGTACAGGTTTTTATAAAAATGGAATTTTACTTGCTCCAGCTTGTTCTAAATGGGTTGCTAATGAAATGACAAATTACTTTTCTTAATCTTTTGATTCAGTAAAGTCTGCATCAATTACATCATCTCCACCTTTGTCATTTGATTCAGTCTGATCAGGGCTACTAGCTGTACCAGGTGCTGGAGGCTGATTACCTGGTTGCTGATAAACGGATGAACCTACTGCATAAAGTTCTTGTTGAAGTTCTTCAAGAAGTTTTTTCATTGATTCATAGTCCTCTTTTGAAGTTGCCTCTTTTAAAGCATTGCTTTTTTCTTCAACCTTAGACTTTACTGCTGCGTCAATTTTATCTCCTAATTCACCAAGTTGCTTTTCTGTCTGATAGACGAGTGTTTCAGATTGGTTCTTTAAATCAATTTTTTCTCTTTTTTCTTTATCTGCTGATGCATTTGATTCTGCATCTTTTACCATTTTTTCGACCTCATTATCAGATAAAGTAGAAGCTCCTGTGATAGAAATACTTTGCTCTTTACCACTTCCTTTATCTTTAGCTGTCACACTAAGAATTCCATTTGCATCGATATCAAATGTAACTTCAATTTGAGGGACACCTCTTGGTGCTGATGGAATACCATCTAATCTAAAAGTTCCTAAACTTTTGTTATCAGATGCCATTTCTCTTTCACCTTGTAATACATGTATTTCTACATTGGTTTGTCCGTCTACAGCAGTTGAATATGTCTCAGATTTCTTCGTAGGAACTGTTGTATTTCTATTAATCATTTTTGTCATAACCCCACCTAAAGTTTCTACACCTAAAGAAAGTGGAGTAACATCAAGCAACAATATATCTTTTACTTCACCTGCTAAAACTCCTCCCTGAATAGCTGCTCCAACAGCAACAACTTCATCAGGGTTAACAGTTTGATTTGGTTCCTTACCTATTATTTTTTTTACTAAATCTAAAACTGCAGGTATCCTAGATGAACCTCCGACCATCACAACTTCATCAATTTCGCCAGTAGATATTTTTGCATCACTTATAGCTCTCTCAACTGGGGTTTTGCACCTATCAATTAAAGATGCTGCTAATTCCTCAAATTTTGCTCTAGTTAGGTTCAAATCCAAATGTTTTGGACCTTCAGGTGTCGCCGTGATGAACGGCAAATTTATTTCACTTTGAGTAGCATTTGATAGCTCAATTTTTGCTTTTTCTGCTGCTTCAGTAAGTCGTTGTAAAGCCTGCTTATCTTGTCTAAGATCAATTCCTTCATTTGATTTAAAAGTACTTGCTAAATGATCTACGATACACCTATCAAAATCATCACCACCCAAATGTGTATCTCCAGATGTAGATAGAACTTCAGTTACTCCATCACCAGCTTCAATAACTGAAACGTCAAATGTTCCTCCTCCTAAATCAAATACAAGAATTTTTTCATTTTCTTTATCCAAACCATATGCTAAAGCTGCAGCTGTTGGCTCATTAACAATTCTGAGAACTTCTAAACCAGCAATCTTGCCTGCATCTTTTGTTGCCTGTCTCTGAGAGTCATTAAAATAAGCTGGAACTGTAATTACAGCTTGTGTTACTTTTTCACCAAGATATTTACCCGCATCATCTGCCAATTTTCTTAAAACTTGAGAACTTACCTCTTCAGGAGAAAACTGCTTATCCAAAATAGGACACTTTAATTTGACACTGGAACCAGATTTTTCAACAGAATAACTAACTTCTTTAGATTCTTCATTTACTTCATCTACTCTTCTACCCACAAAACGCTTTGCAGAATAAAAAGTATTTTCAGGGTTCATAACAGCTTGTCTTTTTGCTATTTGTCCAACAAGCTGATCTTGATTTTTTGTATATGCAACAACTGATGGAGTAGTTCTGAAACCCTCAGCATTTGCTATTACAGTAGGTTTACCACCTTCCATTACAGCGACACAACTATTAGTTGTTCCTAAATCGATTCCTACAACCTTACCCATGGGTAAATTCTTTTATTTAATATTCTCCATAATCGGTCATCGGGGTCATTATTGTTACTTCGAGACGGGGTGTGGTTCCCGAACAGATCATTAATTTTTAAGAAAAAAATTCTAAACATGATTTCAAGTAAGACATCTTTTATTGCATTAATTGGCAATCCAGTAAGCCATTCCTTGTCACCGATTATGCAAAATGCTGCCCTTCAATATTTAGGCTTAGATTTAATTTATATTGCTATACCTTGCAAAGATGAAGATCTAGAGTTAGTTCTGAATTCTTTGAAAAAAATTAATTGCAAAGGTTTAAACATTACAATTCCCCATAAAGAAAAAGTATTTAACCTATGTAGAGAAATTTCCCCTACTGCAAACAAACTAAAAGCAATTAATACTCTGAAATTAAATTCTGAAAAACAATGGAGCGCAACTAATACTGATGTAGAAGGATTTATTTATCCTTTAAGAAATTTAAATTTAACAAAAAAACAATCGATTGTTCTTGGCTCCGGTGGTGCAGCACGATCTGTTATTCAAGGATTAATAGACTTAAATCTTTCAAGAATTTCCGTAGTGTCACGGAATAAATCATCACTAGATGAAATAATAAAAAATTTTGAAGGTCAAATTGAACTTCAGGGTTTTTTAAATAATGATAATCAAACTCAAAATTTATTTGAAGAAGCCGACTTAGTTGTGAATACAACACCAGTAGGAATGAAAACAGCTAAACATGAAATGAATGTATTGCCATATGGAGAATCTTTTTGGAGATCTCTTAACTCAAAAACAATTGTTTATGATTTAATTTACAATCCTGCTCCAACTCATCTATTAAAATTTAGCGCCAACAAAGGATGCATGACTATCGATGGCTTGCAAATGCTTGTTGCTCAGGGATTGAAATCATTATCATTTTGGACAAATGGCCTAGAAGTACCTTTTCATATTATGAATGACGCACTCAAAAATTATCTTTAAAGTAAATGATGCTAATTTTCAAGGAAATGCTCATCATGATGTATCGTTAAAGATGAACAGACGCTCATCACATCAATTTATGAGCCAAAGACCTTGTCTGAAACTATGAACAATCAACAATCTTATTACGAAACCATGTACATCCTCCGCCCAGATATTGCGGAAGATGAAGTAACTAACCACATAGATAAATATAATAAGCTTTTAGAAGAATTTGGGGGTACCATACTCGATAGTCAAATGAGGGGTAAAAGAAGATTAGCCTATCAAATTGCAAAACATAGAGAAGGTATTTACGTCCAATTAAGTCATCAAGGAGATGGTCAACATATTTTCAAAATTGAAAAAGCAATGAGACTTAGTGAAGATATTATAAGATACATGACCGTTAAACAAGAAGGACCTTTGCCAACTCCAAAACCCTCTGCTAAGAGTTCAAAACAAGCAGATGATAAAGAAAATCCAGAAACTAAAGTTGAACCTAAGGAAAAACAACCTGTAGCAAACGCAGATACTTCAACTTCAAAAATAGATAATACTGAAACTAAAGAAAATGCAGAATCGTAAATATTAATTTTTTGTTTTTGAATTCAACTCAGCCCATATTTTATTAGACATACCCCACATATAAATAAAACCCTCTGCTAAAGAATGATTAAAAACATCGTCTTTGCTATAAGTTGCCAAATCTTCCCTGTAAAGTGAATTATTTTCTGAAATCCTCCCAATTACTATTGCATTCCCTTTATGAAGTCTAATCTTTACTCTTCCATTAACTGAATTTTGAGTCGACGAAATAAATGCATCTAAACTATCTTTAAGAGGTCCAAACCAAAAACCTTGATAAACTAGTTGACCCCATTTTTTTTCCACAATTCCTTTAAAGTCAATAACGTCTGGGTTTAATGTAATACTCTCTAATTCTTTGTGAGCTTTGATTAAAAGTAAAAGTCCAGGTGTTTCATAAATTTCTCTACTTTTAATTCCTACTACTCGGTCTTCAATCATATCTATTCTTCCAAAACCATGGGCACCTGCAAGGTCATTAGCTTTTTGAATAATATCTACTGGAGTTAAAAATTCATCATTAATTCCAACTGGAAACCCATTTTGAAAAAGAATTTCTATATCTAGAGGAGAATCAGGTGCATTATCAATTGATGAAGTCATCGTAAATATATCTTCAGGTGCTTCTTGCATTGGGTCTTCTAATATGCCCGCTTCAATACTCCTACCAAGTAAATTGACATCTATCGAATATGGTGATTTTTTTGATACTGGAGCAGGAATGCCAAATTTTTCTCCATATACTATTGCTTCTTCCCTACTCATATTCCACTCCCTTGCAGGAGTAATAATTTTCAAATCAGGTCCTAGAGCATTGATTGCTAAATCAAATCGAACTTGATCATTCCCTTTACCAGTACATCCATGAGCTACTGCATCGGCATTAATCTCTCTAGCAATATTTACAAGATTTTCAGCAATTAAAGGCCTAGCAAGAGCAGTAGATAAGGGATATTTATCTAAATATAATGCGTTTGCTCTAATAGCTGGGAAAGCGTATCTCTCAACAAAACTATTAACTAAATTTCCAACGATTGATTTAGCTGCTCCAGACTTTAAAGCTTTTTGTCTTATAAGTTCTAAATCCTCGCCTTGTCCAAGATCTGCAACAAAAGTAACCACTTCTGAAATTCCATATTCATTCTTTAAATATGGAATACAAACGCTTGTATCTACTCCACCAGAATACGCTAGTACAACTTTTTTTACCTGCTGCATCTAAGTTTGCTCCGTAAAATTAAATTTTTGACGTAATTAAGAATTTGAAAACTTTTTAAAAACTAATATTATTGTAACTAAAAGAGCTGGACCAAAAACTAGCAACAAGAGAACAAAGTTATTAATTATTAAAACATTAGGATTCAAATGTCCAATAAGTTTAAATAATCCAGACAACAACAATGAAATTAGCCATATAAAAAAGTATTTTAAATTTGCTTTATCAAACAAAGTTTTTCGTGTGCATCATTATGTACTATCTTATATATAGAACATAATCATCAATGAACTCAAATAAACTAAAACTTAGATTAGACGATATTTCTGAAGTCAACCCAGCTTTAACTTGTTACCACAGAGATGATCCAGCTCCTGTTTTGCCATTAAGAGATGAACCAGATCTGCTATCTTGGCTTGAAAATACTGGAAGACTGGTTGCAGAAAAAGAAGGAGATTCACAAGAAATCAGTACTATTGAAGAAGAAGAACTTTCAGCTCTTATGGGAGAAAAGGAAGATTATAAGACTGAAGAAGATCCTTCTTTAGAAGATGATTGGGAAGATTAAAAAATTTAACTTTAACTCGTTATTAATAATAAATACTTTTGCTGTAATATTAACATCCTATTTTTTTAATAATTTTCTTCTTATAGGAGTTTTCACGCTATTTTTTTTAATCTCTTTATTTACAACAAAGAATGGTATAGAAATAATCAAAAAACTAAATTTTCTACAAAATATTAGAACCGAAGGTCCTTCTAATCACTATATAAAAAGTAATACCCCCACAATGGGCGGAGTTTTTATGATAATTCCTTTTTTAATTTTCCTTTTGATAATAACTATAAATTTAAGTTCCCTAAAATTATTTCTTTTATTACTGACTATTGTTGGTTTCTTCGTTACTGGGTTTTTAGATGATTTTTTAAGTATTAAAAACAAAAAAAATACAGGGCTTAAAACAAAAGAAAAATTTATCTTGCAAAGTATCATCTCAATAATTTTTATATTGTTAGCTTATGAAAAAAACTTAATAAATCCAGTAATAACAGTATCTGACTCCTGGGGAATAAATATGAATATTTACATATTGCCAATTTCTTTTTTAGTTTTAGTCGGCATAAGTAATTCAGTAAATTTGACTGATGGACTAGATGGCTTAGCAGCTGGATGTAGTGGGATTGTCTTCTATGGCTTAGGAACAGAAATATTAATGAAAGATCAACAAGAACTTTATGTTTTTAGTATCTTATGTTATTCAATGTCTGGCATATGCCTAGGATTTCTCAAGTACAATAGTTATCCTGCAAAAATATTTATGGGTGACACAGGATCTCTAAGTATTGGTGCAATTCTGAGTGCTATAGCTTTATTAACCGATAGCATTTTTACATTATCTATTTTCTCAGGAATATTTATTGTTGAATCATTATCAGTAATAATTCAAGTAAGTTTTTTTAAAATTACAAAAAAATTGTTTCACGACGGTAAACGAATTTTTTTAATGACCCCGCTGCACCACCATTTTGAACTTCAGGGAGTTAAGGAACAAAAAATAGTTGAAAATTTTTATAAAGCCAACATTTTACTTGTAATTTTAGGTATAGTTTTAAAAATCAACCTTTAAAAATTTGTTATGAGTTTTTTTACATGGAAAGATAATGGATTAACAAGTGATTGCTCAAGTCTTGATGCGATGGCATCAAGGTTCGAGGAAACTGCTAACTTAATGAAAAACTTATCTAATAAAGGCTTCAAACTAAAGAAAACGCATAACAATCAACTAATTCTGCATCCTGATCCTAAAGTATTTGATCAATGGGGTTTTATAAGTGAAGAACTTCCTTTTAAACAACTCTCTTTAATATCAGATGAAGAATAACTATTTGCACTTAAAAACTCTTTTGTGAGTATTGATAAATAATTGCGTACATGAGTGTTCCAACTAAAGTGCCTGTTAACACCCTCAATTCCATTTCTGCTCCATATTTTCCACTGATTATTACTTGAAATCCCTTTTTCAAGAGTAAATTTCAATTCATTAATATCAGTAACATCTACTAAAAGGCCATTTTCACATTTTGAGTGAATTTCTTTTGGCCCTCCGTCATTTGTTGATATTATAGGTAATCCACATGAAGACGCTTCAAGAAGAGTTAAACCAAAAGGCTCTGTTAAAGCAGGGTTTACAAATACACCCCCTCTACTAGCTGCCCACCTATATAAAGCAGGTATCTGACTAGGAAGATGCTTTTTTGGATAGGCTACCTTTCCATACAAATTATATTTATCAATCGTTTCAAAAATATTATTGAAGACGTCTTTTTGTTGAGGATCAAGTTTTGAAGTACTATCTCGACAACCCAAAATTAAAATTAAATTTGTCTTCCTTTTTAATTTTTCAGATCTTCCATATGCTTCAATCAAAGAAGGGATATTTTTTCTTCGTACAGCTCTAGAAATATTCAATAATGGAGGTTTAGTAGGATCCTTTAGAAAAGGGTGCATCATATTGTCAATTTCAGCTGTCTCTGTTGTGGAGTGAATATGATGAAACTTATTATGATCAACACCAGGAGGAATTACTCGAGCTTTGTTAGGTGAAAAGTAAGAGTATTGGGAATATTGGTAAACTGACTCTTGTTTAGTGCTTGTAACAACAATATCTGCGGACTTTAACACTTTTTCTTCTGCCTGAATTCTTTTAGTAATGGCATAAAGCTTTTCTATTTGATTAGTTTTTAAACCAGTATCAAGCAATTTTCTTTTTTTCTCTCTTCCTAAAGAATGGCCAGTAAAAATAAGTGGAACATTTAAGGATTCACTGAGTTTAACTCCAACATATCCAGCATCTGCATAATGTGCATGAATAAAATTAGGCTTTTCATTTTTTTGATAGTAAGAGATAAGTCTTTCAGTTAAATCATCTAAATAAGGCCAAAGCAATTCCTTTGGTAAATATTTATTAGGTCCAAATGTGAATCTTAAAATTCTAACTCCAGGTTCTACAAATTCTTCTTCTTGAGAGTATTGATCGTCTACTTTGGGGTCGTTGATTAATCGAGTAACTAAATCTACTTGATCTACTTCTGAAGTATTAGCCAAACTTTTAACTAACTCTAGTACATATTGTGTTTGCCCTCCTGTATCAGGATCTCTGCCTAGTTCAAGATTTTTAGAACGTATTAGACCATGTAAATGTAAATGTAAAAATTTAAACCTCATACAACAAATCCTCCGATCAACTGCCTTTAATACAAATAATCTTTATTTCGTAAGTAAATATTAAGAAAGCATTATGATTTTAAACTTTTTTTAATACATAATTTTAAAAAAAGTAGATATAAACTGGATTTATGCACCTCTAAATAAGAATTTCGTTTAGGTAAGATAATTAAAAATACAAAGAAATGCAACAAAGATTTTTTATTTGAGAACTTTTTTAAGATATTTTGCTGTATGACTTGTGGGATGTTTTGCAACATCTTCAGGAATGCCCTCTGCAACAATTTCGCCTCCTTTATCTCCTCCATCAGGCCCTAAATCAATGATCCAATCAGAACATCTAATTACATCTAAATTGTGTTCAATAACAATTACAGAATTCCCTTTGTCTACCAAACGTTGTATAACATCCATTAATTTATGAACATCATAAAAACTTAATCCTGTAGTTGGTTCATCAATCAAATATAAAGTTTTTCCAGTAGCCCTTTTAGATAATTCTGTAGCTAACTTAACTCTTTGAGCTTCTCCGCCAGATAATGTAGGAGCAGGTTGGCCTAATTTAACGTATCCTAAACCAACATCCACAAGTGTAGATAATCTATCAGAAGCTTGAGGTATTGCAGAAAAAGTTTCTGCAGCTTGTTCAACAGTCATTTCTAAAACATCAGATATATTGTAACCTTTGTATTTAACTTGAAGAGTTTCCCTATTAAACCGAGCCCCTTTGCATACTTCACATTGAACATACACATCAGGTAAAAAATTCATTTCGATGACATTAACTCCCTGACCTTTGCAAGCTTCGCATCTTCCTCCCTTAACATTAAAACTAAACTGGCCTGCCTGATAACCTCTTGCCTTGGCTTCCACTGTGGCAGTAAATATCTGCCTTATAGGATCAAAAGCACCAGTATAAGTAGCAGGGTTTGATCTTGGTGTTCTGCCTATTGGAGATTGATCAATAACAATAACTTTATCAATAGCCTTTATACCTTTTAGATCTTGTACACCTTGAGGAAAAGGTACTTTTAATCCTAGAGAGTGACACAAGGCTGGATGTAGTAATTCATTTATCAAGGTACTTTTGCCACTTCCGCTTACACCAGTTACAGAAACTAATCTTCCTAAAGGAAATTCTACAGATACATTTTTTAAATTATTTTTTGAACAGTTATTTAAAATTAAACTTTTTTTAACAGATGATCTTCGTTCTTTTGGTGTCGGGATAAACTTCCTACCACTGAGATAAGCCCCAGTTAATGACCTCTCCGAATTCAAGACATCGTGATATGAACCCTTAGCAATAATTTCACCACCATATACGCCTGCTCCTGGACCAATATCTACTAAATAATCTGCGGACTTCATAGTATCTTCGTCATGTTCAACAACCACCAAAGTATTTCCTAAGTCTCTTAAGCTTTTTAATGTTTCTAATAATCTGTCATTATCTCTTTGATGTAAACCAATACTTGGTTCATCTAATACATATAGAACACCAGTAAGGCCTGCACCTATTTGAGTAGCTAATCTAATACGCTGAGCTTCTCCACCAGACAAAGTCATAGCTGGTCTATCTAAAGTTAAATAATCTAAACCAACATTAATTAAAAACTTCAAACGTAAACGAATCTCTTTTAAAACTAACTCACCTATCTTCTTTTGTTTTTCTGATAAAGATATGTTTTCCTTCTTATTACTGCCTAATCCCATGATACGCTCTATTTGAATTAAGGTTTCAGAAACGCTTATAGAAGTTAAGTCAGTAATACTATATGGACCAAGTTTAACGGCCAAAGCCTCAGGTCTTAATCTTTTTCCAGAACATGTCTTACAAGGAACTAATTCTAAGTACTTTTCTAATTTTTGTTTGACTGACTCACCACTTGCTTCATTCAGCTGTCTTTCTAATATTGGTAAAATTCCCTCAAAAGGTCTTTCAAAACCACTAGAAGTTTTAAATCGACTATCAGCTTGAATTAATATTGGTTTATCTGATCCAAGAAGTAATACTTTTTTTTGCAGATCAGTTAAATCTTTCCAAGGAGTTTTTAACTCAAAACCATAAGCTTGTCCAACAGAATAAAGTAAAGAAAAATAATAAGTATTATCTTTTTCACTCCAAGGCGCTATTGCGGCATAAACAGGTAATGTTTTATCTGGTATTACTCTATCTGCAGTAAATTTTTTTAAATAACCAATTCCATGACAATCTGGACAGGCACCATATGGGCTGTTGAAAGAAAATAATCTAGGAGAAAGTTCCTCAACAATAGAACCATGTACAGGACATGCATAATTTTCTGAATAAAGTTTTTCTCTGTCTAAATTAGGAGGTAAGTTTTCCCCTTTTTTTGGAACAACTTCTACTATTGCTAAACCATCGCCTCTTTTGAGACAAGTTTGTAGAGAATCATTTAATCTTTCCTGTATTCCTTCTCTTGCAATTAATCTATCAACTACTACCTCAATATTATGGATTTGATTCTTATCTAATTCAATACTATCTGCGAGCTCTCTTACCTCGCCGTTGATTCTAACCCTGGCGAACCCTTCTGCTGCTAGTCCACTTATTAATTTTATATGTGTTCCTTTCTTTCCTCTTACAACAGGAGCCAACAATTGGTACCTTGTTCCTTCTGGCAACAGAAGAATTTGATCAACCATTTCATCAATTGTTTGAGGCGCAATTGGAATCCCACAGTGATGACAATGCGGCTCACCAGCACGGCCAAACAACAATCTTAGATAATCTTGTATCTCTGTTACAGTTCCAACTGTTGATCTTGGATTATGACTTGTAGATTTCTGATCAATTGAAATAGCAGGGGATAATCCCTCAATATTGTCAACATCTGGTTTATCTACTTGACCCAAAAATTGCCTTGCATATGCAGATAAACTCTCTACATATCTTCTTTGCCCTTCAGCAAAAATCGTATCAAACGCTAAAGAACTTTTACCGCTCCCACTTACACCTGTAAAAACTATAAATTTATTCCTAGGAAGAGAAAGATCAATATTTTTTAAATTATGCTGACGAGCCCCTCTAATATTTATTGAGTTATCTTCTTCAAAACTTTTATCTATTTTATTAACCATGTTTAAATCTAATTATGATTTAAAAAGGTTATTATAATAGATTTTTTTTTGTTTATGCTGCTTCTTGGTCAAGAAGTTTAGAAGCATAATCATTTACTTCGCTAGAACCTCCACCAATAAGTTCTATTAATTCAAGTTTTCTTTGTTTTTTTGTAGTTAGTTTTGATATTGAAGTATATGTTAATCCATCAATAACATTTTTATTAACTTTGAAATGAGCTAATCCTTTAGAAGCTAAGCAAGGCTGATGTGTAATACATATAACCTGTTGGTCTTTAGAAATTTCTTTTATTAGCTCAATCAAAGAAAATAAAGATTTACCACTTAAACCATTATCAATTTCATCTAAAAAGAAAGTATTTGGTTTTTTAGAAATACTTGATTTAATAGCCAATAAAAATCTTGACATTTCTCCACCAGAAATGACATTTGATAATGGAGCAAGTTTCTGATCAGGATTAGCCGAAAATAAAAAATTTATATCATCAATTCCATCGCCAGAAGGCTTAGATTCAGAAAATTGAATTGAAAATTCTGCATTTTCTAATCCTAGATTTCTTAAAATCAAAATTACTGAATCCTCTAACT
>QCCW01000007.1 GCA_003281125.1 Prochlorococcus sp. AG-347-N23
ATTGAGGCCAAAAGAAAACCAATACCTCCTATCGTTAACATTCCTCCAATAATATAATTTGAAATTTTTCTTGATCCACCAATTTTTTGTTCGATTTTATCGAATGACTTAAGGTCTGAGTTCATTTTTATTTTTTTTAAAGCCTAATTTAGATAATTTAACAAACTAAGGGAGTATTTTTACCTAATTTTTAACATAAAAGTCAGGAAAGCTTTACAAGGCATTTCAGATATACAAATATTTCCCCACATTACTAGTAATCTTTGTTAAAGTCACTGCGTATCCCGAAGCTTAAAAACGATTTCTCATGACGATCGCAGTTGGAAGCGCCCCACAAAGAGGATGGTTTGATGTCCTTGATGATTGGTTGAAGCGCGACCGCTTTGTATTTATTGGTTGGTCCGGACTACTACTACTTCCTTGTGCATATCTTGCTATAGGCGGTTGGTTTGTTGGAACAACATTTGTTACCTCTTGGTACACACACGGAGTTGCAAGTTCATACCTTGAAGGTTGTAACTTTTTAACAGCAGCTGTAAGCACCCCTGGTGATGCCATGGGACACAGTCTTCTATTTTTATGGGGTCCTGAAGCCCAAGGTAGTTTCGTAAGATGGCTACAACTTGGTGGTCTTTGGAACTTCGTTGCATTACATGGAGTATTTGGCCTAATTGGTTTTATGCTTCGTCAGTTTGAAATTGCAGGCCTTGTTGGAATTAGACCATACAACGCACTAGCATTCTCAGCAGTAATTGCAGTATTTACTAGTATTTTCCTTATTTATCCTTTAGGACAGCATAGTTGGTTCTTCGCACCTTCATTCGGTGTTGCAGCAATCTTCCGTTACATTCTGTTCATTCAAGGTTTTCACAATATCACTTTAAATCCATTCCACATGATGGGAGTTGCTGGAATTCTTGGTGGTGCTCTACTTTGCGCTATCCATGGAGCTACAGTACAAAACACTTTGTATGAAGATACAAGTATTTATACAGATGGTAAGGTTCAAAGTTCAACATTTAGAGCTTTTGATCCAACCCAAGAAGAAGAAACTTATTCAATGATTACAGCGAATAGATTCTGGAGTCAAATCTTCGGTATTGCTTTCTCAAACAAGCGTTTCTTACATTTCTTGATGCTATTTGTACCTGTTATGGGTATGTGGACATCTTCAATTGGTATTGTCGGCTTAGCACTGAATTTAAGAGCTTATGATTTCGTAAGCCAAGAAATCCGTGCAGCAGAAGATCCAGAATTTGAAACTTTCTATACAAAAAATATACTTTTGAACGAAGGTATGCGAGCATGGATGTCTTCTGTGGATCAACCACACGAAAACTTTGTATTCCCTGAGGAGGTTCTACCACGTGGAAACGCCCTTTAATAGTTTACTTAGAGCACCTAACCAGAGTATTGAAGAAACTGGTTACGCTTGGTATGTAGGTAACGCCAGACTAATTAATCTGTCTGGCCGTTTACTTGGTGCTCACATTGCACATACTGGACTTATAGTTTTCTGGGCTGGTGCAATGATGTTATTCGAAGTAAGTCATTTCACATTCGATAAACCAATGTGGGAACAAGGCTTAATTTGTATGCCACACGTTGCAATGTTTGGATTTGGAATAGGTCCTGGTGGTGAAGTTACTGATGTATACCCATTCTTTGTTGCTGGTGTTATGCACTTAATTTCGTCTGCAGTTTTAGGGTTTGGTGGTATCTACCATTCCTTAGCCGGTCCTGAAAAACTTGAGCAAGATTTTCCTTTCTTTTCAACAGATTGGAGAGATAAGAATCAAATGACTAACATTTTGGGTTATCACCTAATTGTTTTAGGAGTTGGTGCATTATTTTTCGTTTTTGATTGGATGTTCATTGGAGGTGCTTATGACACATGGGCTCCTGGTGGTGGAGAAGTTAGGTTAGTTAGTCCTACGTTAGATCCTAGAGTAATACTTGGTTACTTATTCAGATCTCCATGGGGTGGCGCTGGTTCAATAATTGGTGTTAATTCCATAGAGGATATTGTTGGTGGTCACGTATATGTTGGAATTACTGCAATAATTGGTGGTCTTTTCCATATTTTCACCAAACCTTTTGGATGGGCTAGAAGAGCATTCATCTGGAACGGTGAAGGATTATTAAGTTATGCTTTAGGTGGTATTTGTGTAGCAAGTTTTATTGCTTCAACATTCATCTGGTTTAACAATACTGCTTACCCTTCTGAGTTTTATGGTCCAACAAATGCTGAAGCTTCACAGGCTCAAAGCTTTACTTTCCTTGTGAGAGATCAAAGAATTGGAGCTAACGTAGGTTCAACAATGGGACCAACAGGTCTAGGTAAGTATCTCATGAGATCTCCTACTGGTGAAATTATATTTGGTGGTGAAACTATGAGATTTTGGGATTTCAGAGGCCCATGGTTAGAGCCTTTAAGAGGACCTAACGGATTGAGCCTTGAGAAAATCCAAAATGATATTCAGCCTTGGCAAGTAAGAAGAGCTGCTGAATATATGACTCATGCTCCTAACGCTTCTATCAACTCTGTTGGTGGAATCATTACAGAGCCTAATGCTGTTAACTTTGTTAATTTAAGACAATGGTTAGCTGCAGCTCAATTTTTCCTAGGATGGTTTACATTCATCGGTCACCTTTGGCATGCTGGACGTGCTAGAGCAGCCGCTGCTGGTTTCGAAAAAGGAATCGACAGAAAGAGTGAACCAGCTCTAGAAATGCCTGATCTAGATTAATTTCTATCTCAACTAAAAAGGCCCTATCTTTAGATAGGGTTTTTTTTTGCTCAATTTTATTATCTATATAAATTTTTTCTGAGCCATGGCAAACTTAAACCCATTACATTACTGAAACAACCCTCTATTTTTTCTATATATTTACCTCCTATACCTTCCAAGGCAAATCCTCCAGCACAATATAAAGGTTCATTTGTATCTACATAACTCTTGATTTCCCAATCTTCCAAATTAGAAAAATAAACTCTTGAACTTATTGTTTTTTTTATTATTTCAGTGATTTTAAAAATTTTGGAAGTTGAATCAAAATTCCCAATTATTAGAGTATGACCAGTATGTAAAAATCCAAATTCTCCAGACATTTTTTTCCATCTAATAAATGCTTCCTCTTTATTAGATGGTTTTCCATAAGCTTCTCCTTTAAATTCAAAAATTGAATCGCACCCAAGTATTTCCAAAGGACGATAATTCAATTCTTCGGGCAATGATATGTTCTGAATATTTTCAGATAAACTATTAGCCTTTTGAAAAGATAATTCCAAAGCTAAATTAAAGATATTCTTCTCTTTAGTTTGAGTTTCATCAAAGTTACTTGCAATTTGAATAAATTCAATTTGACAATTTTCAAGTAATTTCTTTCTAGATTGAGAGGCAGAGGCTAGAATTAACAAAATTTTTTTTATCAAATTATAATTCAATTTACTAATTAATAAATTTCAAAATTAATATAAATTACGAATGGATTTAGAAGCGAAACTAAATGAAAGAAAGAAACCAATAATGGTCCTAGGTACTTCCAGTGGAGCAGGAAAATCATTAACAGTTACAGCTATTTGCAGGATTCTTAAAAATTCAGAGGAAGAACCAATACCTTTTAAAGGACAAAATATGAGTAACAACGCTTGGGTTGATTGGGAAGGTGGAGAGATGGCATATTCACAAGCCCTGCAAGCTTTTGCATGCGGTATAAATCCTTCTTCAGAGATGAACCCCATTTTATTAAAACCACAAGGCAATTCAGTAAGCGAAGTTATTCACCTTGGCAAAAGTATTGGGACAACAACCGCAAAAAATTACTATAAAGATTGGTTTATTCCAGGATGGAAAGTAATTAAAAAAAGCTTAGAGTATATCTATAAACAAAATCCAAATTGTCGTTTAATTATCGAAGGAGCTGGTAGTCCAGTAGAAATGAATTTAATACATAGAGATCTTACTAATTTAAGAATTGCAAAGTATTTAAAGGCAAATTGCATTTTAGTTACTGATATAGAAAGGGGAGGCGTATTTGCTCAGATAATTGGAACACTTGAATTGATGCAACCTGAAGAAAAAAAACTTATAAAGGGAATTATCATAAATAGATTCAGAGGAGACCTTTCATTATTTGAAGATGGGAAAAAATGGATAGAAGAAAAAACTCAAATACCTGTTATTGGAATTATTCCATGGCTAAATGATTCATTCCCCCCAGAAGATTCTTTAGATTTATTAGAAAAGAAATCTCGTTTCAAGGACGCTGAAATCAAAGTGGGAATTATAAAATTGCCATCAATAAGTAACTTCTCAGATTTTGATCCATTAGAAAATGAAGAAACAATATTAGTTGAATGGATTAGGGAATCGCACAACTTGAAGAATTATGACTTTATTATTCTTCCTGGCAGTAAACAGACTATTAAAGATCAAATCTTTCTTGAAAAGACTGGTTTATCGCTTGCTTTGAGGGATTATTCAAATAATAAGGGGAATATCGTTGGGATCTGTGGAGGGTTACAAATGTTAGGCACATTTCTTGAAGATCCCTTTCTAAAAGAGGGCTCGAAAAATTTCTCAGAACAAAAAATTAGAGGTATTGGATTACTGCCATTAAAAACTACTTTCTTTGAGAAAAAATTAACCCGCCAAATTAGTTCCGAATCTTTATGGCCATGCCAATCCAAAATAAATGGTTTTGAAATACATAATGGCCATACGGAATTAGATAATACTCAAAGCTCGTTAAAGATTAAACCCATCTTCAAAGACTTAAATTTAGGTTGGTACAAAGAAAATAAAGAAGGTGGAACTATTGCAGGTACATACATCCATGGAATCTTTGAAAATGATATTTGGAGAGATCAATATATAAATTTAATAAGAAAGAGAAAAAAATTGCCAGCATTAAAGAAAAGAACAAGCTCTTATAAAGTTAAGAGAGAATCAATAATTGAAAATCTTGCTAATGAATTTAATAAGCATTTAAATCTCTCATCATTATTAAAATGAAACACTCAAGAATTAAAATTATTTGGCCTAATAATATTGAAACATATGTTTCTGAAGGACAAGATTGGTTCTCTAATGCAGAAAAAGCAGGTTTAGAAATTCCCACTGGCTGTCTAACAGGAAGTTGTGGAGCTTGCGAAATAGATGTTAATGGAGAAACTATAAGAGCTTGCATAAGCAATATTAAAAGTAAAAAAAAATCTCCATTAAAAGTTTCTTTTACCACAGACCCGTTTTGGGAAGACTAAATTAACTCTCTTTTTAAGATAAAAATTTTAATAAATTCTAATAAACTTTTGCTATTTGTAGGAAACATTTGGAACGATGTAGGAATATCATCAAAATAGTATTATGCAAAAAAAAGACCTCTATTAAAAGAGGTCTTAATTTGTTTTATTAATAGAGTGTTTCCTTGTTACCACCCTTTTAGTAAAACATCTCCTTCACACATAATAAAGGTATCCCATAGATTTCTTTTTTGTGGAATGGGTTAATGGAATGTTACTAAACCATCACGTGTACCACTTGGCTATTGCAGGATCTTTGCAATTAAGAAACAATCTAACTCAGAGAAAGAAAGTTGACTTATCAGAAAACTTTTGAACTTAACAAAAAACCGGAGAGGGTGGGATTCGAACCCACGAATAGTTTTACCTATTAAACGATTTCGAGTCGTTCGCTTTCAACCACTCAGCCACCTCTCCACCTTCTTATATTTATGCACATAAATAAATTTAAATGTAATTTATCAAATTATCTTAATTTTTAATCCCAACCTGCATCTTTCATCAATTTTATTGCCAAAGAATTATTTATCCCAAGGTCTTCTACAGCTACTTTATCAGGAGTAAATTCTCCAAAGTCTTTAACAATTGGATTTTGATTAACTTCTTTTAATGGATGTTCAAAAGTTGGGGCAGCAAGACCTTTACTTCCCTTTGGAGATGCTAAATATTCAAGGAGTTTAATAGCTTCACTTTTGTTTGTAGCATATTTAGCTACACCTCCAGCACTAATATTTACATGAGCAGGATTAGGAGTGAGGACTGTTGTTTTTTTTGCATATAAAGTATCTCTTCTTCCATTAACACCAGCTAACATTCTCGCCACATAATAATGATTTACAATACCGACACCACATTTTCTTTTGGAAACCGCTCTTATGATAGAAATATCTCCTGGGAAAAAAGGTTGGGATACATTTGAAATCATGCCATTAAGCCAATTTTTTGTGGCTTCTTCCCCCTTATTAATTATTTGATTTGCTACTAAAGATTGATTATAAGGACTTTTTCTATTCCTCAAACATACTTTCCCTTTTAAAAAAGGATTAGATAAGTCAGTGTAATCATTAATCTTGCTTACATCTACCACCTTAGGATTTGCGACCATAACTCTAACTCTTCTTGTTAATGCGTACCATTCTTTATTAGGATCTTTTAATCCAATAGGAACATCATTTTCTAAGGGGGTAGAGTCAATTTTTTGAAGCAATCCTAATTTTGCAGCATTTGTAATTCTTGCTGCATCAACAAGCAAAATAAGATCAGCTTGGGAATTTTTTCCTTCTCTTTTTAACCTTTCAATTAATGATATACCTGCAGCCTCTATTAGCCGGACTTTTATACCAGTTTCTTCTGCAAATTTTTTAAAAACACTTCTATCTGTATTGTAATGTCTCCCTGAATAAACTTTGACTTCTTTTTCGGTAGAATTAGCAGATATATTTAAATTAAATAAGAGACTAAGAGTCAAAGCTGAATACAGTATTTTTTTTAGTTTTTGCAATTTATTCAAATAGTATCTATGGTTACTCTATATAGATTAAAAGCACAAGAATCCTAAAAGATATTTTCTATACTCCCCCT
This sequence comes from Prochlorococcus sp. AG-347-N23, assembly GCA_003281125.1. GTDB lineage: Bacteria > Cyanobacteriota > Cyanobacteriia > PCC-6307 > Cyanobiaceae > Prochlorococcus_A. The sequence continues at coordinate 6,887 of QCCW01000007.1, forward strand.
TGTATCATTTTTTATACTTAGAATGAATTATTTAACCAACCAGATACTCATTAAAGAAGAAATTGAAGCATTAATTAAAAATTTAAATAAAGAAAATACTCTCTGGGAAGATGGGAAAAAAACTGCCGGTAGCCACGCCTCATTAGTAAAAAATAATTTGCAATTAAATAGAGAATCTGAAATATCTAAAAAACTCTCCCATTTAATCGAAAGGAAAATTCTTTCCAGTCCTCTAATAAAAAGCTTCGCTTTACCAAAAATAATTCATGGAATGATGTTTACGAAATCATTAAATAATATGCAATATGGCAGACATATTGATAATCCATTTATGTCATCTGGACGAGCTGATTTATCTTTTACCATTTTTTTAACTGATAAAAGTAAATACGATGGTGGAGAGCTCTTGATTGAAGAGATGAATTCAGAAAAAGAATTCAAACTAAATGCAGGTGAGATTATTATTTATCCAAGTACTTATCTACATTCAGTTAAAAAGATTAAAAATGGAGAAAGATTAGTATGTGTAGGTTGGATTGAAAGTTATGTAAAATCAATTGAGGGAAGAGAATATTTATTTGATCTTGATGCAGGTGCAAAAGGCTTGCTAGCTAAAAATGGGAGGTCAGATGAGTTGGATCTTATTTTTAAGTCTTATTCGAATCTTCTTAGGCTAATGGGTAGTTAATGAATCATTTTATACACTAAATAGAAAATTATTCAAAAAAAATTTAGAATAAACTTGATTTAAAAATTTGAAATGCAGAAAAAAAGTTCGATAGCATTATTTATTGCTGCTACAAGCGCATTATCCATATCATCATCGGTTAATAGTGGGGAGAATGATATGGGTGGTCTAAAAGAATGGAATACAGACATGGATGTTAATGCAGATTTCGTATTAGATGATAAAGCAAAAGAGATTGCAGATAAGGCAAAAAAATCCGATGTTTGCATACCTATTGGCGAAGGAGAAAATTGTTGGTAAGTTAACCAATAAAAAATAGTAATCAAAAAAAAACACCCTTAAAGGGTGTTTTTGGTTTAACTTCTGAAATCACCTAAAGTTGTTTTTAGAACTTAAAGGTCGTTGTTACAACTGATCCAAAAATGTTATCTTCTTGTTGGAAAACATCATCCCCACCAAAGATTGCAGGAGTTATTGACATAGAATCGTTAACTTTCCATGAATAATATAATTCATACATTAGTGGAGTAACTTCGAAAGTATTGCCTCCCCCAGCAAGATTAGTAGCCCTTAATGGTTGAGTAAGTGCAAATCCAATTCTGTCATCTGGTTGGAACAAATCTTTCCAAGTTAAACCAATCATCCAGCTATCTGCATGATCAACTTCTCCAACAGCAGCATCACTCCAAGACTTCGTATCGTAACCAAGAGAAATTTCAGGAACTGCTGTACCTGTTTCTTCTGGCATCCAATATGCTCTGTAGGCATATCCCATTGAATCTGAAGCGGTATCTTCTCCCAAAGCTGTTGCATTATAAATCTGAGAAGTCCAGTTTTGAGCATCAGAAATAGTTAAAGATAGGTGATACCTATCCTTGGTATATGCGAATTGAGTATCCCATTTGCTAACTGAATCATCTTGGAAGAAACCACCGTTGTTAGAATCAGCGTTTTTATCAACAACGTTTGTAGCTATAGCGAAACCATTGTCAATTTCATATTTGAAACCAAAACCAACGTCAGTACTAGCTCCAAAGTTACTATTTCCTCCTAATTTAAAGGCCTTTAAAGCTCCTGGTTTATATATAGATGGAGTCACATACATATAGTAGTTCTCAATCCTTGGGCCAAAGAAACCAGTAAAGTTATCCCCTACAGGGAATGAATACCAAATCTTATCAACCCTAAAAGCATCATCTGTATCTTTAGTTTCAATATGATAACCAGCTGGCTTAGATGACCAAGCACCTCCATTGTCTCCAGCTTTTAAACGTACATAAAGGTTATCATCACCAGAAAAACTTGTATTTAAGTTCATTGTGTATGTATAACCTGTCTGTAATGCATCAGAAGGTTCATCGGCAAGAGATTGATCTTCATCATCGTCGACATCAGAAATGCCGTCTATCCCACCAATCCAAAAGACTGCTTTACCATCCATGGATGTTGTAGAAGAGAAAGCACCTGCTTCAAATGCCTCAAAATTCCTTTCTTTAGTTTCAAGGATTGCAATATCTTCACTAGCCTTGTTAGTGAATGTATTACTGTCAATTCTTGAAGAATTTTTTTTTGTGCTACGAGCGTAGCTATTCATTTCTTCTAGATTGACAACATCGGAAGCTTGAGCAGCAATTGGAGCTAATAAGCTCAATGATGCTCCTGCCACCAACATTTGTTGGAAGAGTTTCATTTTACCTCACACGAAAAAAACCCATAAAAAGGGTATTTATACTTTATCTTGAGCCAAAAAAAAAGGAAGGAATAAAAGCTCCTAAGTAATGTAACTTTTTATACAATAAAATTTTTTAAAAAATGAAATTACCTAAATTAATTTCTCAATTAATGGGTATTTAAGGGATTCTCTTTCCTCTAACCAAGATGATGCAACTTCCCTAGCTAGTGATCTAATCTTTTCGATATATTGAGCACGATCCGTAACTGAAATTACTCCCCTTGCATCAAGCAAGTTAAAAGTATGGCTACATTTTAGAACAAAATCAAGAGCAGGGTACGTTAATTTCTTTTCTATTAAAGAACTTGCCTCATTTTGGTAAATTTCAAATAATTTCCTCAGATTGTCAGGGCTAGATCCAGTAAAATTGTATTCACATTGACTTCTTTCAAATTGAAGCCAAATATCACTATATTTCAAATTTTTATTCCAATTTAAGTCCCAGATACTTTCCTTATCCTGCAAAAACATAGCAATTCTCTCTAAACCATATGTGATTTCAATTGGGATTGAATTACAATCAAATCCCCCACATTGCTGGAAATAAGTAAATTGAGTAACTTCCATACCATCCAACCAAACTTCCCAACCTACTCCCCAAGCTCCAAGTGTTGGAGACTCCCAATTATCCTCTACAAATCTTATGTCATGGTTCCTAGGATTAATTCCAAGAGATTGTAAAGATGTTAAATATTTTTCTTGTATTCCTTCTGGTGAAGGTTTAATTATTACTTGATATTGAAAGTAATGTTGAGCCCTATTTGGATTATCGCCAAACCGCCCATCAGTAGGTCTTCTACATGGCTCAGGGTATGCGACACTCCATGGTTCTGGTCCAATAGCCCTTAAAAAAGTATGTGGATTCATAGTTCCAGCCCCTTTTTCGGTATCGTATGGTTGCATTATTAAGCATCCTTCATCAGACCAAAATTTATTCAAACTTTGAATTATGTCCTGAAAAAACATCTATATTTATAATTTAAGAAATTAGGATCTATTCCATAGATTATGATAACAAAGCTTTAAAGTAAAAAATATTTTAAATTCCAAATTCTCAAAAATATCATCCGATAAAAAGCTTTCATAAAATAGAACCTTGATAAAAATGGATTATGTAAAAAAATCTAATGGCAATGGTCCAAAAGTATTAGATTCTTTAGCACTTTCGTCATACTGACACGTTATTAAAATTCCTTCTCCAAGACCATTTTCAGATCTAACAAAAACATTACTAGTTTTTTGATTGGCTTTTAAAAAAACGCCTCCATTAGCATGAAGGGAACCTAGATTTCCAAATTGAATTGAGGAAAATTTCTTAGAAATTGATTTCAAGGCTTCAATAGCTCTATTATCACTAGGTGCCATTATGCCTATTGTTATCCAATCTGCATTAAGAATATTTAATTCTAGTTCCTCTAAAAGTATTTTTTTCTGACTACTACTCAATTGAGGAGCAGTTCTAAGGTTATTTAAATCTACTAATTTATCTATTTCCATTAGTTTTATATCTAAAAAATTCTTAACCAAATGTTCTTCCATTCCAAGCCCACAATGATGCTGGCACATCCTCAAAAGAAATATAAATCCTATCTATTGGGATCCCCATTTTCTCATATACAAAATCTGATATAGGCTTTGCCATTTCTGAAGGTTTTAGAGAACCTATTGATTTGATTTCTAAAAAGCATGAAGGTGTCTTATCGGCAAAATACATTTGGCAATTATCATCTATTTTCGCCATAACAAAACTTCTTGATTTGTTAGTTAAAGATGAAATAAGAATTGAAATTTCTTCGAGTAATTTGTCTTTATCATTTACTTTTGCTGAAGTCGAAACATTGATATAAGGCATCTCTATGCAGCAAGATAATCTTTCTTAGAATCATTTCCTAGATAAACAGTTTTATTTTTTAAATTTCTTTTTGATGAAAGATATGCCATATCGTATGAACTTATTCCGTTTTTATAAGGATTGAAAAGAGCATTTTTAGACCTGTTTTTTTTGCTCTTCTTGAACTCAATCATCGTTATTAAATCATTAATTAATAATTTAACTTTTTTTTAATAGATGTCTAGTATTTTTGAGAATTTTTAATTTATTAAATGAAAAAAATTCCTAATACACAATTAGAATTTCTTTTTACTAGATTTGAAATGTGGATTCTAAATTAGTTGCTTTGGAAGTGTTAAATAATTATCAAAGGAAAAAACTCGATGAGAGTAATGATGAAGAATTTTATTCTGATCCAAAATTTGTTTATCATCTAGATGCAAACTTCCGGCAAAATCTATCAGATTTATATGAAAGAGAAATTGATAATTATTCAACCGTTCTTGATTTAATGTCCAGTTGGGATAGTTATTTACCTAAAGGGAAAAAATATAAACGAGTTATTGGACATGGTTTAAATAAACAAGAACTTGAAAAAAACAAAATTTTTGATTCTTTTTGGATACAAAATTTTAATTTAAGTCAACAAATTCCTCTAGATAAAGAAAGCGTTGATTATTGCTTGATGGTTGCAGCATGGCAATATTTACAATATCCAGAGAATTTAACCAAAGAAATTGCAAGAATATTGAGTAGAAATGGAAAGATTATTATTGCTTTTTCAAACAGAGCATTTTGGCATAAAGCTCCTAATATATGGACTTCATCTACTGAAGAAGAAAGGGTTAAATATGTAAGAAAAGTATTAATCTCGAACGGATTTAATGAGCCGAAAATTATTAAAAAGTTTACTGAACCAGCACTTAATATCTTTAATTTTTTAAATAAAGACCCATTTTATTGTTTAATAGCCACCAAAGAGTAAATTTTTAGTCGCATTGCATTAAACAATAACTCTATGAAAAAGTTATAAACTATTTTTCATAGCCATACCTTTAAATTTTTACTAATATTGGGTAGATAAAATTAATCATATGGGTTCTAAAAGAGAAAAATATCCTGAAAAATGTCCTTGGGATCTTGGCCCTAATCAACATTTAGCAAAAGAAGAAAACTGGACTTTAAGATTAGGAGAAGCAAATGTATGCTTTAGCAAAAATAAATTAGACAATAATTATTTTCATGTAATTAGTAATGAGAATGAAGAGCAAATACTAGCTTTTAGAGCAAGACTCTTATATCAAAAACTACTTGATAAAGGATTTAGATTGGTTGAATAAAAAACCTAATTTAATAAGCATAGATCCTCGAAGACAAACTTTTGTGTTTCTTCTTCTTGATTTTGATTTAAGTATTTTATTGTCCTCGAATTTAATATCCAATAATCGTCTTTACCCATATTTAGAAACTCATCCTCATATTCCAATTTTTGAGAACTTGTCTCAAGTGTATCTGGATCAATTTGTTGACTACTATATTTTTTACTAAGGGAACCTATTCCTGTATCAAAAAATTCTTCAACAAAAATTTCTATTATTGTTCCATGAATTTTTCTGTAGACCATATTAATACAGTTATTTTTAACCCTATATTTATCACCTTGATTCTTACCTGAAACACTCATCTCAATCCCACTTTCAGAATTTTTAAGTAAATTAAAATTATTTTCTGAGTGCACTGATTCAAATTTTCTGTTTACCCTATGTATACACACTTCAAATAACTGAGAGGCAATACTTTTAACAACTTTCTCATCTTCTATTTTTTGAATATTTGGTTTAAAGTCTTTCCCTAATATGAAGTCCCCTTTATGAATATTATTATTAGTCAAGAAAATACATTTACCTTGGTAACCATGAAAATCATTTTTCCAGGTGTAACGATTTTGATAAGCATTTTTAAAAATCTCCTTACAATTAATCGTTTTTTGACTATCCATTAATTTTTTAAAAACGTGAAATAATTCTACAAAAAAAACCCCCCCTGTTAGAGGAGAGGTTTTTATTAAATTAAATTAGTTTTGAGTAATTTTTGTATTTTCAATATTGTCAAAAGCTTGACCAATTTTCTTAAAGTCAAATCCCATTGCTCTTAGTGCGTGCCAAAGATGACCTTGTAAGAAAAAGAAACCCAAATAAAAATGAGTATTAGCAAGCCAAGCTCTTGAGCTATATGCTCCTGAACCTAAATCTACTGTATCAGTAAAATAAGGTGCAAATTCAAATTGAAGCTTTAAGGGTTCTCCATATAGATCAACTGGATATATGGTTGTATTTGAAGCACACCAAAAAGCAGCAACAAAAGCCATATAAGAAACACCAACCACTGAGTATGACAAAATTGCCTCAGCACCAAGTAACCCTTTTCCTTTAAATTCTGTATATTCTCCAAATTGTTTAGTACAAATATGGAAAACTCCACCAATGATGGTTAAGAATGCCACAAAAGCATGACCTCCCATAATGTCTTCAAGACTATCTATTTTTAAAAAGTCAAATTGATGATTCCAGATAGCGGCAATATCTAAATTGTAAATAACTTGTCTTGTAGATCCTATTGCTGGATCGTAAATTCCATGAATCCGAGCCCATTCCACGAACATTATTGCTCCTAGGCCAAGAAAAATTAGATGGTGTCCAAGAATAAAAGTTAATTTATCAGGATCATCCCATTCAAAATCAAAACTTTTTGGTTTACTACCCTCTGGATAATCACCAAGATCACCAGCAAATTTGTTGGAATGTAATAATCCTCCAGCACCCAATACTGCTGAGAAAATTAAATGTAATGTGCAAATTACAACAATTCCATATGGCTCTGTAATAACTCCATTTTCAATTCCACCTATTCCAATACCCGCTAGGTGAGGAAGAACAATTGCTTTTTGGGCACCCATTGGAATGCTGGCGTCGTAACGAGCTAGTTCAAACAATCCAAAAGCTCCAGCCCAAAACATCATTAATCCTGCATGAGCAGCATGGGCAGCAATGAATTTACCTGAACGACCTACAACACCAGAATTTCCTGCGTACCAGTCATAGCTGACATCAGATTTTCCGTAAGTTTGTAACACTTGATTTAAATAAACAGCAAATTGAGCATATTGCTATTCAGTATTGTTTTTACATGTTCTTTACAGATTTAATTACTTATGTAAAAAAAACATATAACGAAAGAACAAATGTTACAAATTGGGGTAGTAATATCTTTGAAAGCTTATGCCAATGTGGGAATTTCACCCTTTAGCTGAGAAGCCCACGTTTCAAGACGAGAATCAGTTAAGTCAGACTCACTATCCTCATCAAGAGGTAGTCCACAAAAGCTTTCTCCTATGACACTTTTAGACTCATCAAATGTATAAGAGGATTTATCTACATAACCGACCATTTCGGCACCAGCTTTAGTGAAGTAGCTATGAAGTTCCTCCATGGCATCACAATAGTTTTCTGTGTAGGTAGAAGAATCTCCTAAACCAAAAATTGCTACCTTTTTACCTGATAAACTTAGTTCACCAATATCCTCCAAGATTGAGTCCCATGCAGTTCCCGATCTTTCTTCATCGGCACCAGTATTCCAAGTAGGAATTCCACAGATAATTCCATCAAGGCCTTCAAATTCTGAAAGATCATCCACATCAGAAACATCTTTAGGTGCTTCTGCTGAAGAGATAAAGTTGTGAAGACGATCAGCTACGTCTTCAGTTTTTCCAGTTGTAGTTGCGTAATAAATTCCTACAGTCATAACTTCAAAATGTTTACCTTAAAATAATAAAATCTAAAAACATTAAATTAATTTCTTAAAAAACCTTTTCAAGTAAAATTTTATACTAATTAAAGTAAGAAATTTTTTTGAGAGTAATATATTAAAAATTCAAAACATCGTGACCGACAAATTTCAAAATGATATCAATCATCTCGTTGAAGAATTTAACTTTATTGGTCAGAAAAAGTTCAAATTAATAGTATTATTTGGTTTATTGGGAGATTTTGATAGCTTTGAATATGCAATAAATTTAAAAAATTTTATAGATAATCACAAAGATAAAAATTTAGATATATTTGCCATTGCTATTGGCAACCAAAATGGAAAACATAAATTCTGTAAATTTACTGGCTTTCAAAAAGAAAATTTAATAGTCGTTTCTGATAATCAAATCCATAATAATCTAAAAGTCTCAAGAGGATTAGACATTGGTTTAGGAGGTTGGATCAATATGCTTTTGATGCTATCAGGGATAAATTCTTTTAAAACAATTAAAGAAGTTATTAGAGGTTACATTGGCGACAAAAAAGCAAAACAAATCTATTCAGAATTTGACAAAATTGATATTTTAAAATTTCTAAAATTTTCAGGTAATTCTTTTAAAGAGGTTTTCGGGGACGGTTATTTGAGACCATTTGAATTGGCAACCTTTAGATTAAACAATATGAATGAAATTATCCAAAATTGGAGTGATTATATTCTTGATGAAGAATACCTTCCTCAAAGAGGGGCTTCCTTTTTATTAAATGATCAAAATCAAGTTGTTTATAAATTTTTTTCAAGTGATGTTCTTGGATATTCATCGAATATGAGAGATCCCTTGGGATTTTTGAATGATTTAATTAAAGAATAGTTTTTAAAATATCTTTATGAATATAGATATATTTGGATACTTTGCAGCGATTTTAACAACCGCAGCATTTCTACCTCAATTAATAAAAACCTTAAAAACAAAAAAGGCAGACGATGTTTCTTTGACAACATTAATAATGTTTATTATCGGAGTTTTATCTTGGATTATTTACGGTTATAAAATTTCTTCTACACCAATATTGATAGCAAATTTAATTACCCTGATCTTAAATTTATTGATATTAATCTCTAAACTATATTTTTCAAAAAACTAAAATGAGTAAATTTTTTTTAAAAGTAATAAACATTAGATTTATTACATAAATCTTAATTAGAATAGAACAAATAATTTCTGATCTTGAAAACTTCAAAATGCTGGGTTTGGTTTAAAGGTAGCTTTAACAAAGGTGGTTTTTGGAAAGAGGGATTTACTTGTACATTTGATGAGAAACAAGGAGTTTTAATAGAAAGTCCTGCTTATGTAACTTGTAGAGTTCCAAATTGGAGAGTTTTAACTAAAGAACCAGAAGATCTATATAAATCTCCTATAATTCCCGATAACGCAATATGGAAAATAATTTAATTTATCCATGGGTTAAAAAAAACTTTTTGACGGTGCGACGGCAAGTTAATATTGCTTTATTAAATATTTAATTAATACCATCTACTCTCTATTTATAAATATTATCCCTTTATTAATTATTGGTTTTTTTCTCGGAAAAAAAAATCCAAAGATTTCTAAATATATTGCAAGACCTCTTATAAAATTTGGAATCCCTTTGAGTGTAATGGGTCTTTTATTGAAAGAGGGTATAGATATAAACCTTATTAAAAGCGCATTTTTAGCATTCTCACTAATTGGATTTTTAATAATTCTGATAAATATATTCCAAATATTTAAAAATAAGCTTTCAAATTACACTTTGCAGCTGGCAGGCCTAATAGGTAATACATCTTTTCTTGGGATACCAATTGCAATTGCTCTTTTACCTTCAACGACTATTAACTTCACCATAGGATTTGACTTAGGGACAACACTATTCGCTTGGATATTTGGACCTATTTTTCTTCAAGAAAAACTCCAAAAAAAGATCACCCTAAATCTCAAAGGATTGTTAAACGCATTGATAAATAGCCCTGCATCAAGAGGGATAATTGGTGTACTCTTAGTATATCTTTTAAATCTAGATGAAATATTAGGCAATTTCCTTTGGATACCAGCAAGAATAGTTATCGCTTTAGCAATAATAATTGTCGGAACAAGACTGGGAATAATAACAAATCAAAAGGGCAAAATTTTTGATCTTAATAAAGAAATTAAATTCTCAATTTTATTAAAGTTATTTATTCTTCCTTTAATTGTTTTTTTAATATGCAAAATTTTAAATTTTGACTTCTATCAATCATCGGCTGTAATACTTCAGGCAGGAACCCCAACGGCAATATCAACAATATTAATGGCAGAAGCGTATGACGTTAAACAAAAAATCGCTTCAAAAATTCTTTTTACCACAACTTTAATTTCAATATTTACTATTCCTCTCTTAAAAATTCTATTAAATGCAGTTAACTAAAAAGCAAAAAAATGCATGATTAATGAATATTGTAAAGAAAAAATCCCGAAACCTACATAATGTCTTAAGATTTAGGTTATGAAGTCAGCAAACCCTGAAAATGAATATATCCCTTTAGACCTGAGGATTTCCGTGAGGAGGGATACTCTAAGGCTTATCTCAGAGATGGCTCAAGATATGGGAATAAGCATTAACGAAGTATTTAGTTTTTTGGCCGAAGATTCTGTAATAGATCTTGAATTACTGGAAGATCTGAATGAGATTGAAATACCCAGTCAGTGCAGCCTTGATGATCTTAAAAACGTTCTTCTTAAAAAGAAGCTTTGTTAAAATTTTTCAACTTTTCTATTTTTCCAATCGGATTTATAACCGCTATCAACTAAAAATTCCGAATACTTATTCAAATCACTTTTCTGAATTCGCCATAAATTATAAATCCCATATTCTCCAAGTTTTTGATGATTAATATTTGACCAGTGCTGCGCGCGCGAAGAATATTCATCTATCACGACCAATAAAGTCTTGTATTCATAATCAGGTTGATCCTCATAATTTTCTCTCCTATCATTATTTAATCTGTCTGAAAGATTAATTAATCCTTCTTTAGTATTTGGTTCATAAAAAACTATTTGTCTCGAATAATAATGTAGAGAAGGTTTTCTTATCCCTATCATTGCTAAAGTTTCTTTTCCTTCACGAATATCTGAAATTAATTTTGAGATATTTCTCAAGGGTAATTGCCTAGAAGTATCTGCTAATTTTCTTATTGGCGACATCAAAAAAGATTGTCCAAATAATAGAAAAATTTGAAGATAAAGAAAAATATTTTTAAATTTTAAAGAAAATAAAATTATTGCAAGAAATGCAAATGAAGAGAAGAACAATTTGGCTTTAAAAATTATGCCAGAGTTTATTAGTTCAGATACCAGATTAGGCATTTCAGGATCATCAATTGAACTGAGCCAAAAATTTGAGAAAAAGAATGATATTGAGAGACCGAACAAAATTAAAATATTAAAAATCCATAAATATAAATAACTTTTACTCGAACTTTTATTCAAATTTTTTAAATTCACAAAGCTATTACTAATTAAAATTGCCGCTGCTGGAATTGCAGGCAACCAATAGCTTGGTAATTTTGTAGCAGAAATGCTAAAGAAGATTAAAACTGATGCTAACCAACATAGTGAATATGTATAAAGAGTTTCAGTAACTTCACAACTTTCTTTTAAACTTTTCAAAAAATCCTTAAAGGCTTTAAATATCCCGTAATACAAAAAAGGGGTGAATGGTAATGAAGCCAATATCATTATGTAAAGAAAAAACCAGAATGGTTCTGCATGATTATTTACAACTGAGGTATATCTTTGAAAATTATGATAACCAAAAAAATTATCCCAAAAAGGCTTACCCTCTTTTATGAGTTCTAAGATATACCATGGCACACTTATTAGTATTGTTATTAAAAAACCTTTCTGTGGGTTTATCTTACAGAGCAACGTTTTCCAATCCTTCTGACTAATTAAGAAAGTTGTAATAGTCAATGTTGCCAGAACGAATGCTACAGGTCCTTTAGTTAAGATTGCGAGACCTAAAAAAAACCACGCTGAAATGCAATGATCATTATTATTACTTGCCATCCTTCTCCAAAATAAAAGAAGGCTAATCCCTAAGGTTCCAGTTAAAAGAGCGTCACTTACGGCAGTTCTACTCCAGATAATTATTAATGGAGACAGCGCGAAACTTAATGATGCAACTATTGGAGTAAGGAATTGCCTATCACCCTTTTGTGGCCAACAAAACAAAGTATCTCCAATCATCAACATTAAAAATAATGATCCCAAAGCTGAAGGTAGTCTTGCTGAGACAGTTCCTAAACTATCCCAAATTTCGTTTTTCGGTAATGAGTAGAAAAAACCCATTAGCCAATATATTAGTGGAGGCTTATCAAAACGGAACATTCCGTTGACTTTTGGAGTTAACCAATCACCTGATTCACTCATTGCCCGTGAAGTAGCGGCGAATAAAGGGGGAGTTTCATCCACCAATCCTGTACTACCTAAACCTAAGATAAATATTAAGATCCCACTAACTAAAACTATCAGTAAGGTTATGAGCCTTTTTCTTGATCGAGGTTGAATCATTTATTATTATTTAGATTCGTCAATTGCTTTATTAAGCCAGTTCACAACTTTGTTGGCAAATATATCTGTAGAGGCATTTTTTTCTACCCATTCTCTACATTTCTTACGCTCAATTTTTTCAATAATCTCTACATAGGAAAGCATATTATTTTTATCATCAGGGTCAACAAGATAACCTGTTTCCCCATGCTGAATAATTTCACTAGGCCCTCCCCTTTTATAGGCTATGACTGGTACGCCGCAAGCTAAAGCTTCAACAACTACGTTCCCAAATGCCTCATTCCATTTAGGAGTATTTAGCAATGCCCTACATTTACCAAGCTCTTCTTGTAATTCATTGGTTGATAAAAAACCCATCCAATCTATAGTTCCTTTTGGGAAAGATTGTTCAATCTTTGAGGCATAGATCTCATCTTCTTTAACTCCCCAAACTTTTAGTTTTTCTCCAAGTTTATTAGCAACATAAACAGCATCCTCTAAACCTTTCTCAGGTGCCACTCTTCCAACCCATGCCAAAGGGCCGTTTAATGAATTTTGAAAAGTATAGTTGTCCAATTTAAAACCATTACCAATAATTATTGGTTTTTTTATAAATGGATAATCATCGGCTTGTATTTTTGAATGAAAAGCAAAATTATATGGATGTTTTGCATAAACCTTTGAGATTAAATTACTTATTACTGAACTCTCAGAACCCATACTAATAATATGAGCAATAGGTATATCTACATTTAAAGTCATCCAAATAGGCAACCAATCATAAGACATGTTTAATAATACATCTGCCTTTTTAGCTAAATCTAATCCCTTTTCAAGCATTCCTACTAAAAGTGAATTTTCTGGAATGCTTACAGGAGAATTGTAATTTTGATGCTGCCAACTAATTTGATCTTCACCATCGACCAAATATAATGTAGCTTTTTCATTACCCGAATATAATTTTGAATTTTTAGGAGCTATGACCTCCACCGAGTGTCCTAAAGAAAGCAAGCCTGAAACTAAGGAGTTTAAAGTTAATTCAACTCCTCCACCTTTGCCGCTCCCAAGGAAACCTATAGGAGTACTAATTAAAACTACGCGCATTCTTTGGATTTTTACATCAAGACTCTTTAAAAGTATTATTCTCTGTTAATTTATTTTCCCATAAAGACCTTCTTTGACTAACAAAAAATACCGAAATAAGAACAAAAACTACCCCTATCCATTGGACGATAGTGAGTCTTTCATTTAGCCAAACACCTCCACTGAGAAGAGCGAATACAGGAGTTAGAAACGCAAGAGTACTAAATCCAGTTATCTCTTTATTATTAGCAAAGTAGAAAAACAATCCATAAGCTATCGCCCCTCCGAAAATACTTGCAAATGACATTAGTCCCCAATCAAATATTGACCAATCTGGAATTATTTGAAAATTTGATTGTATGGAGTGCTTAATAATTAGGGGTATGCTCCCTAAAACCATATGCCATCCTGTAACAGCAACTGGATCACTTTTTGTACAGGTGAATCTAATTAAGATTGTTCCTAGTGCCATGGCTAGCGAAGCTGCAAGCATCCAAAGCTCTCCAAAATTGAAATCTACATCAGTCATCGCCTTATCAGACATTAACCACCAATTTCCAAGAAATTCTTGAGGAACTCCTAAGAAAACTATTCCTCCCAAGCCAAAAATTAATCCTAACCACCCTATTGGATTAATTAAATTTCCAAAAATTGCCCTTGCTAAAATAGCTACGATTAGAGGTTGAGAATCAATCAATACAGAACCAAGACCTGCTCCAGTTTTTTCAATGCCATAAGTCAAAAACAACTGAAAAAAAGTAGCATCGACGATTGTAAAAATGAAAAACCACTTTAGATCGCACCTATAAATTTTCAGATCTCTTTTAAACAAATATGTTGTAATTAGAACAAGAATCCCTGCAGGAAGTAATCTTAAGGAAGCCACAAACTCCGGACCAGCACTAGATACTAAGGGTGTCATAGCTGCCATTGAAGTTCCCCAAAGTGCAAAAGGGAGTATCATTAAAAACCAATTTAAGATTGAATTCATTAGGTCTGCTGATAATCTTTTTAAAGTAGTTTTATGTATTTACCTTAAAAGAATGATTTGGCCTTTTAGACGAAAGTCAAAAAAAAGAATGGCTCGTATTGTAATTGATGAGCCTATTACGAGTTCAACAAGAGTTTCTGTCCTTAAAGCTCTTAAACAAATTGAGGATAGAGAATTTCCTGCTCTAATCGTGAGAATTGATTCGCCAGGGGGTACGGTTGGAGATAGTCAAGAAATATACTCAGCTATTAAAAGATTAAAAGATAAAGGTTGTAAAGTCATCGCTAGTTTCGGAAATATATCAGCATCTGGAGGAGTTTACATTGGTGTTGCATCTAACAAAATAGTTGCGAATCCAGGAACAATTACAGGATCTATTGGTGTGATTATAAGAGGAAATAATTTATCTGAATTGTTAGATAAAGTTGGTATAAAATTTGAGACTGTTAAAAGCGGTGTATTTAAAGATATACTTTCTCCAGATAAACCTCTCAGCGAGGAAGGGAGAAGTATACTTCAAGGTTTAATAGATGAAAGCTATAAACAATTTACTGAAGCTGTTGCTGAAGGTAGAAATTTGACTGTTGATGAAGTAAGAAAATTTGCCGATGGAAGAATTTTTACAGGAACCCAAGCAAAAGAATTAGGGCTTGTTGATGAAGTTGGAGATGAATTTGTTGCGAGAGAACTTGCCGCAAAAATGGTCAATATTGATCCTAAGATTCAGCCTTTAACATTTGGTAAGAAAAAAAAGAAAATACTTGGATTAATTCCTGGAAGTAAAGTTATTGAAAAAGTTATCAATAATATTTTCTTTGAGATTGACTCATCTAATAAAATACTTTGGTTATATAAGCCCTAAATACATAGATATAAAAAAAATGAAAGATGATTATAAAATTACCTTTATTCGAGGCGCTACTACTGCATCAGGTAATTCTGTTGAGGAGATAAAAAATGCAGTGGTGGAACTAATAGATGAATTAATTTCACGAAATAGTCTAATTAAGTCAAACTTATTATCCATCACATTTACAACAACTAAAGATTTGGATGCATGTTTTCCTGCTTCAATTGCGAGAAAATATAATGGTCTCGATGCAGTAGCCTTTTTAGACTGTCAACAAATGTTTGTACCCAATGATACAAACTTTTGTATAAGAATAATGGCTCAAGTTTTATTGCCACCTAACAAAGCGGTAAAGCATCCCTATTTAAGGGGTGCTGCAAAATTAAGGACAGATAGATGTTAACCTTAGTAAACAATTTTCCTTCTTGAATTTGGATAACCCAAATTAAGCCTAAAAAATTTTTTTCCTCTATGTTTAAAAACACAATGAAGATAGGTTTAAATTTTAAAATTTTAAGATTTTTTCTTATACCTACAATTTTAGTTTCAACTCCATTCCTTAAAAATACGCAAGACGCTAAAGCAGGTTTAGAATTTCAGTGGGATCAAGTCTCTGGATACAAAAGATTAAAATGGTTTCAAAAAGAAAATCAAAGAAATTTTAGAAATAAAATTTATTTATTTTTGAGGCCATCTGACAGGAAAACTGATCTTTTAAAAATCAATATAGCTAACCCTAAACCATTTAAAACAAAAATAAGTGAAGAAAAAATTAGTCTTTGCAAGGTAAGAATAGGTGGTTTTGAAAAACGAACTAAATGCTTAGAGTATATCCCAGTCGATATTAAAATTAATTCCGAAAAATCATCCATATATTCAATAGACATTTACCCTTACAGCCCAATTCCATTTAATAAAGATAGCTATGCAATCGTTTTAAAAGTCAAAAATCCAAGAAGAACAGGACTATATCAATTCCACTCATATGGGCAGTTTAAGGGGCAATCAGTTTCAAGTTATTTAGGAAGCTGGACTATAGTGATCGATTAAATGATAAATTAATTAAGGATAATAAAAAAAATGACTAAAAGAACTTTTGGAGGAACTTCAAGGAAAAGAAAACGTGTATCCGGCTTTAGGGTAAGAATGCGTTCTCATACTGGTAGAAGGGTCATTAAAAGCAGAAGACAAAAAGGAAGAGAAAGGATAGCTGTTTAAAAAAAAAATTAAAATGGCTTTGCCCCAAGATATGCGATTAAAAGGTCATAGGACTTTTAATTATATTCATAGAAATTCCATAAAATATCATGGAAAATTAATGACTTTTAAAGTGGCAAAATCAAATCCGGAGATCCTCTTAACCCATAATCTTACAAATACCTCAAACAATTTCAGGGCTGCAATAGCTATTAGTAAAAAAGTCTCAAAAAAAGCCGTAGATAGAAATAGAATAAAGAGATTGCTGCAAGAGTGGTTACTAACAAATTTTCAGGAAATTAACAGCCACAAACCTTATTGGTTACTTGTTAACCTAAAATGTGGAGATTTCTGTAATGATGAAAATAAACTCCTAGATGAATTTCAAAACTTAATGTTCAAATCTCGACTAATCAAATGATTAACATAAACGAAGAAATCTTTTACGAAGGTGGACCTGCAAAAAGTGATTTAATAATTAATCTACTTGCAGGGATAACTCTTCTTGGTTTGCCATTTACCTTTGCCGCAATAGTAAGAGCATTGTGGCTCAGATATAAAATTACAAGCAAAAGAATTACAATTGATGGTGGGTGGTTTGGGAGAAACAAAACACAAGTTTCATTAAGTAATATTGAAGAAATAAGATCTATTCCAAGAGGATTCGGTTCTTATGGAGATATGGTTCTTATTCTTAATGACGGATCAAAGGTTGAAATGAAATCTTTACCTTTATTTAGGGAAAAGCAAAAATTTATTGAGGAAAATATAAATAAAAGAACACAAATCCCAAACCTTAATGAGGTAGAGGGATTTGCTACTAAATCCTAAATAAATTAATTACAAAAACCTTTTTTTCCTGTAAAATAAATGTCTATTAAAATTACACTCTCTTTAATATCGTGATAGGGTTCATTTCTGAAAAATTACTTATCCCGATTCTAGATTTTTTCTACGGCTTAGTTCCTAGTTACGGCTTGGCTATTGTTGCATTAACAGTAGTGATTAGGATTGCACTTTTCCCTTTAAGTGCTGGGTCCATTAGAAGCGCAAGAAGGATGAAAATTGCGCAGCCAGTAATGCAAAAAAGGCAGGCAGAAATCAAATCTAAGTTCTCAGGTGATCCAAAGAAACAGCAAGAAGAGCTGGGGAAACTAATGAATGAGTTTGGCAGTCCTCTTGCGGGTTGCCTTCCACTAATTGTACAAATGCCTGTCTTATTTGCATTGTTTGCAACCCTTAGGGGCTCACCATTTGCTGATGTTCCTTACAATATAAATCTTAAAGTTGTCCCTCAAGATCAAATTGCTGCCATTGATCCAAAACCTTATAAATCCCCAAGACACTCAATTTTTATTACAGAAAAATCACATTTCCCTGTAATAGCTTCCATTCCTAATGGAACAAAATTAGGAACAGAAGAATCCATAAAAATAAATTTGCAAACAACCAATGGTAATAGCTACTCAGATGTTTTATCCAAATATGATAATGGATCAAATTTCCTCCCTACTTGGAAGGTATCAAAAGGTTCTGAAAATATAAAAGTCTCACAAGATGGCACAGTAACTGCGATTAAACCTGGCGATGCAACAATTGAAGCTAAAATACCAGGTCTAGCAGCAAAAAGTGGTTTTCTTTTTATAAAAGCTCTCGGTCAAGTTGGTTTTTATGTCGATGGTGCAATTAATTGGGATATTGCTACGCTAGTTGCTGCTTTTGGATTAACCTTACTTCTCTCTCAAGTTTTATCCAGTCAGGGTATGCCTGCGAATCCACAGCAATCAACAGCCAACAAAATCACACCAGTCATGATTACTGGAATGTTTCTGTTTTTCCCACTACCAGCAGGGGTTTTACTATATATGGTTGTTGCAAATATATTTCAGGCATTTCAGACCTTCCTTCTTAATAAAGAAGCTCTTCCTGAAAATCTACAGAAAATTCTGGATCAACAATTATTGGCAAAGGATCAAGTAATAACAACCTCCTCTTCAACAATTTCAGAGAAAAGACTGCCTTTTGAACCCAACAGTAAAAAATAGTTTTAATCTTAAATGATAAATTCTTGGTGTAGAAATTTAGAATTACTTATAAAATCAAGAACTTCATTAATTTGGATAAGGACTAAAGAAGAGGAAAGATTAGAAAAGCTAATAAATTTTTCTTGTAAAAAAATAAATATAAAAAGATTTGTTCGCTGGGATTGTGTTAATGGTATTAAAGGATTAATAAATGAAAATGGGAAATTTTCTAACAATCCTTTAGGAGTGCTTAATTGGCTTAAGGAACAAAATTCTGAGGTTCCAACAGTTTTATTAGTTAAAGATTTTCATAAATTTTATGATGATCCATCTATTAACAGAACTATTAAAGAACTTTCTTCAGGGCTTAAGGAAACCAGTCATAATTTGATTATTTGTTCTCATATATTTCCATCATCAGAAGAGCTAGATGACTTAATGACAATAATAGACTTACCTCTACCTGATCAAAAAGAATTGAAAAATCTAATAAAAAAAATTGCTTTCAACACCAATTCAAATCTTGAGGAACAAGACTTAAATGAACTTTGTTTAGCTTCAAGTGGGTTAACTGAAATAAAAGTAAAGCAAGTCACGGCGAAGGCCCTTGCTCAAAGAGGAAAAATAAGTAAAGAGGATATTAAAGATATTCTTGAAGAGAAAAAACAAGTTATCGCCAGAAGTGAAATTTTAGAATTTTTTGAAGCCAAATCAAGTCAAGATGATATTGGTGGTTTAAATGTTTTAAAAGTTTGGCTTAATCAGAGATATAGGGCCTTTTCAAAAGAAGCAAGAGATTATGGACTACCTATTCCCAAGGGAGTCTTACTTGTTGGAGCACAAGGAACAGGGAAATCACTTACCGCAAAATCAATTTCTAAAAGTTGGTCAATGCCACTTCTTAGGTTAGATGTGGGAAGACTTTTTTCTAGCCTTGTTGGCTCAAGCGAAGCAAGAACAAGAGAAACGATATCAAGAGCTGAGGCCATGTCACCTTGTATTCTTTGGATAGATGAAATTGATAAAGGCTTTGGAGGTGATGCTAGAAGTGATGGAGGGACGAGTCAGAGGGTTTTAGCAAGTTTGTTAACTTGGATGGCTGAAAAAGAATCCACCGTATTTGTTATTGCCACAGCTAATGCAATAGATAAACTTCCTGCTGAATTATTAAGGAAAGGTAGATTTGATGAGATTTTTTTTCTTGATTTACCAAATTCTGAAGAAAGATTAAGTATTCTGGATTTGCACTTAAAAAAAAGAAGACCAAGTTATAGTTTCCCTCTCACTACTATCATCGACAGAACAGATGGATTTTCAGGGGCAGAACTTGAACAAGCAGTAATTGAGGGAATGCACATTTCATTCTCAGAAAATAGAGAACTTATGGAGAAAGATTTAATAAAAGCAGTTTCTGAATTAGTTCCTCTATCCAGAACAGCTAAAGAGCAAATGGATTTACTAAAAGAATGGTCATCTACAGGGAGGGCTAGGTGTGCATCATAAATAAAATTTAATTCGCTAAAAATATTACATAAGTTAGAAATCATTAATTAAGTTAATTTTTCATCAAAAATCCAAAATAATGTATAGATATTAACTATCTTAATTAAGGTATAAAAAAAAAGAGTGTTAGATCAAAAATTAATAAGAGAAAATCCAACGACTGTTGAAGAGAATTTATCCTTAAGAGGAAAAGTTTATAAAATATCTCACATTCACGAATCATTAATTAAAAAAAAAGAAATTGATATGGAAATATCAAGCCTTCAATCCGAAAGTAAAAAATTAAGTAAATTAATAGGTCAAGTAATTGCAAAATCACAAAAGTCCAATTCACAAGAAATAAATGATTTGAAGAAAAGGGGAAACGAATACAGAATTAAAATTTCTGAACTTGAAGAGAAACAAAGAATACTAGATAAACAAGTAAATGAAGAGATATCTAACTTACCAAATTTTCCTAGCAAATATGCACCTTTTGGGAAAGATGAGAGTGATAATGTACAAATAAAAACTTGGGGAGACCCTCTCATTCAGGAAAATATTAAATCACACTGGGAAATAGGAGAATGTCTTAATATTTTTGACTCCGTAAAATCAACAAAAATATCAAAAAGTCGTTTTATCACTCTTATTGGTAATGGTGCGAGATTAGAGAGGGCATTGATTAATTTCATGCTCGATATGCATATTAAAAATGGTTATTTAGAGTTAATGCCTCCAGCTTTAGTAAATTCAGAAAGTCTAAAGGGATCTGGACAATTACCAAAATTTTCAAATGAAAGTTTTAATTGTTCTAATGACGATTTATGGCTTTCACCTACAGCCGAAGTTCCACTCACTGCTTTTCATAGAAATGAGATTATTGATCCTAAGAAATTACCTATAAAGTATGTTGCATATAGTCCATGTTTCAGAAGAGAAGCTGGAAGTTATGGAAGGGATACAAAGGGCTTAATACGACTTCATCAATTTAATAAGGTTGAGCTTTATTGGTTTTGTGATCCAAGTAAATCATTAGAGGCTCATGAAAAGATTACTTCTGATGCAGAAAGCATTTTAAAAAAGCTCAACTTGCCCTACAGATTAGTGGATATTTGCACTGGAGACCTAGGTTTTTCTTCTAGTAGAACTTTTGATCTCGAAGTCTGGCTCCCCAGTAGCAAATGTTATAGAGAAATTTCAAGTTGCAGTAATTGCTTAGACTTTCAAGCACGTAGATCATCAATAAGATCAAAAATTGATAAAAAAAATATATATTTACACACCTTAAACGGTAGTGGTCTTGCTATTGGAAGAACAATGGCCGCGATTCTTGAGAATGGCCAACAGACTGATGGTAGCGTTAGGATTCCAGATGCTCTGGTTCCATATTTTGGATCAAATTTCCTAAAAACTGCTTAATATAAAAAGATGAATGTTTTAACCTCAATAACAGTACTTGGATTTCTCATTTTTTTTCATGAGATGGGGCATTTTCTTGCAGCAATTTTACAAGGAATTTATGTTGATGGATTCTCAATTGGCTTTGGACCCTCAATAATTAAAAAAAAATATAAGGATATCACATATTCATTTAGAGCCTTTCCTCTAGGGGGCTTTGTTTCCTTCCCCGATGAAGAGTTAAATAATATTGACCCTAAAGATCCAAATCTTTTAAAAAATAGGCCAATAATTCAAAGAGTTATTGTCATCTCCGCTGGAGTATTAGCCAACTTAATTCTCGCTTATTTTATTTTAATTATAAACGTTACTACCATAGGGATTCCTTATGATCCAGAACCAGGAATTTTAGTTTTAGCTACACAGCCTGAGAATGCTGCTTTTAAAGCTGGCTTAGAGCCAGGAGATAAAATATTAAAAATAAAAGAAAGTTCCTTAGGAATTGGCGATCAAGCTGTTTCAACTTTAGTTAAAGAAATACAAAATTCATCAGACAACCCAGTTGCAATAACAATTGAGAGAAATGGAACTTTTAAAAATTTAACTTTGATACCCAAAAATGTTAAAGGGAAAGGGACAATAGGTGCTCAATTGCAGCCAAATGTTAGAAAAGAAACAAAAAAAATTAAAAACGTTTTTGTAATTTTTAAATACGTTAATAATGAATTTTCATCACTTTTGGTAAAAACAATTCAAGGTTATAAAGGATTAATAACAAATTTCTCTTCAACAGCTCAACAATTAAGTGGACCAGTCAAAATTGTTGAAATCGGAGCCCAACTATCTCAACAAGGTGGAACAGGAATATTATTATTTGCGGCTTTAATTTCTATTAATTTAGCGGTACTGAATTCATTGCCTCTACCACTATTAGATGGAGGACAACTTGTTTTTACATTAATTGAAGGGTTAAGGGGAAAACCTGTCCCAGTCAAAGTACAAATGGTTGTTACACAGTCTAGTTTTTTTCTTCTGGTTGGTTTAAGTGTGCTACTTATTATTAGAGATACTAGTCAGCTTTTGGTAGTGCAAAAATTCCTGAACCAATGAAAAAGTTTTAAAAATCGATAGATAAGCTGTTAATATATTAGATAGTTTTAAAAATTCTGATAAATGGCAAAAAAGTCCATGATTGCGAGAGAGGTCAAACGCAAAAAGCTTGTAAAGAAATACGCTGCAAAAAGAAAATCATTATTAGATAAATTCAATGCTGCAAAAGATCCAATGGAAAGACTAGAAATTCATAGAAAGATTCAAGCTTTGCCAAGAAACTCTGCTCCAAATAGGGTTAGAAATAGATGTTGGGCAACAGGTAAACCTAGGGGGGTTTACAGAGACTTTGGTCTTTGCAGAAATCAGTTAAGGCAAAGAGCTCATAATGGGGAACTTCCCGGGGTAGTTAAATCAAGTTGGTAGCATATTTTTTTATTTAAATATTATATTTTCACAAGTAAAAATGATATTTAAATGAATTAGTAATCATTTTAAGGACATTTTTAAGAAATTTTATAGCTTATCTAAATAATTTACTCAATATGTCCCTATAAAATGTAAGAATAAATTATGTATAGATTTATAATTTAAAAAGTGGAAGGACAAAATAAGTCGATCACGTTTGACGGACGAGAGATACGACTAACTACAGGACTATATGCTCCTCAAGCAAATGGATCAGTAATGATTGAGTGTGGTGACACTTCTTTATTAGTTACAGCAACAAAAACAATTAAGAAAGAAGTTGCAGATTTTTTACCTCTCATATGCGACTACGAGGAAAAACTTTATGCTGCAGGGAGAATTCCAGGTGGTTTTATGAGGAGAGAAGGTCGCCCTCCAGAAAGAGCGACTTTAATTTCAAGATTGATTGATAGGCCAATGAGGCCCCTTTTCCCTTCATGGATGCGAGACGAGATACAAATAGTTGCCTCTTGCCTTTCTTTAGATGAAAGGGTTCCAGCAGATGTTTTAGCTGTTACTGGAGCTTCAATAGCAACTTTACTTGGCGAGATCCCATTTTATGGACCAATGGCAGCAGTTAGAGTTGGGCTCATAGGAGATGATTTTATCTTAAACCCAAGCTATAGAGAAATGGAGAAAGGAGATTTAGACATTGTTGTTGCAGGATCACCTGATGGTATTGTCATGATTGAAGCAGGTGCCAACCAACTATCAGAGCAAGATACTATTGAAGCTATAGATTTTGGTTATGAGGCAGTAACTGAACTAATTAAATCTCAAGAAGATTTACTAAAAGATTTAGGTATAAAACAGATTAAGCCATCTGCGCCGGAAGAAGATAAAACATTGCCCTCTTATTTAGAGAAGAATTGTAAAAAAGATATTGAGTTGGTTTTAAAGAAATTTGATCAATCCAAAGATGAGAGAGATTTAGAACTCGAAAAAATAAAAGTTGAAACTCAAGGTAAAATTGAATCTTTGAAAGATGATAATGAGATAAAAGTTCTTCTTTCGGAGAATGACAAGTTGTTAAGTGCCGATTTCAAAAAACTTACTAAGAAATTAATGAGATCCCAAATCATTAATGATGGCAAAAGAGTTGATGGCCGTGAATTAGATGAAGTGAGAAAAATTTCAGCATCTGCTGGGGTACTTCCAAAAAGGGTTCATGGCTCAGCTTTATTTCAAAGAGGTTTGACTCAAGTCTTATCAACGACAACTTTGGGAACTCCTAGTGACGCCCAGGAAATGGACGACCTCAATCCAAGTACTGAAAAAACTTATCTGCATCACTATAATTTTCCACCTTATTCAGTTGGGGAAACCAGGCCAATGAGAACCCCTGGTAGAAGAGAAATTGGACATGGAGCTTTAGCAGAGAGAGCAATAATTCCTGTGCTACCTGGTAAAGAAAAATTTCCATATGTTTTAAGAGTTGTTAGCGAAGTTTTAAGTTCAAACGGATCAACTTCCATGGGTTCTGTATGTGGGAGTACACTTTCGTTATTAGATGCAGGAGTTCCTCTAAAAGCCCTTGTAAGTGGAACAGCTATGGGATTAATTAAAGAAGGTAAGGAAGTACGTATCCTCACGGATATACAGGGCATAGAGGACTTTCTTGGGGACATGGACTTTAAAGTCGCTGGTACTGAAAAGGGAATAACAGCATTACAAATGGATATGAAAATTACAGGTTTGTCGGTTTCTGTTATTTCTGATGCAATCAAAAAAGCTCGTCCTGCAAGATTACATATCTTAGAAAGAATGCAAGAAGCAATAGATAAACCACAAGAAACTTTATCTCCCCACGCACCAAGACTTTTAAGCTTTAGGATTGATCCAGAGCTTATAGGGACAGTTATTGGACCTGGAGGAAGAACCATTAAAGGAATTACCGAAAGAACAAATACAAAAATCGATATTGAAGATGGAGGAATTGTTACCATCGCATCGCATGATGGCGCTGCGGCTGAAGAAGCTCAGAAGATAATAGAAGGATTAACTAGAAAAGTGCACGAAGGTGAAATTTTCACTGGAGTTGTCACACGAATAATTCCTATTGGGGCATTTGTTGAAATTCTCCCAGGTAAAGAGGGAATGGTTCACATATCACAACTATCTGAAGCGAGAGTAGAGAGGGTTGAAGATGTTGTTAGGCAAGGTGATGAAGTAACTGTAAGGGTTCGAGAAATTGACAGTAGAGGAAGGATAAATCTTACTTTGAGAGGAGTCTCACAAAATGGTGGATTGTCCTATCCTGAACCAACACCTACACCAGTTGCACCTTTAAACTAGTAGTCTAAGGATAAATATTGTATTCTTGAATAATTTCTTTTACTTGCGAACAGATGCTTTTATGATTCTTCTTATTATTAGAGGCAATTATTATTCCTGAATGTTTTAGATCATTTCTGCCATATATCAAATCTTCATTATCAATATTTGTTATTGATCCTCCAGCCGCTTTTAAAATAGCTTCTGGTGCAGCAAAATCCCAATCTTTTGGAGCACTTTTGCCGGGCAAACTCAATGAAATATAAATATCACTTTCTCCTCTAACAATTGAAGCAACCTTACAACCTATACTACCCATTACAATAGTTTTGTTAAAATTAATCTTTTCAATTAAATTCTTTAATTTTTCATTTCTATTGTTTTTACTTGTAACTATAGTCATTTCTCTAAGACTATTTGTTTTAGATAAATTTTGTTTTCGAATACTTCCATCTCTTTTCTCACACCAAAGTTTTTCTCCATAAGAAATCCATAATTCATCTTTTTCTGGGATAAGTACAACCCCGATACATGGCCTTCCTTTATAGTTCAAGGCTAAATGCATTGCATAATTTTGTGTTCCTTGAATAAAATCTTTAGTTCCGTCTAGAGGATCTAGAACCCAAAGCCAGTCAAAATTATTAGGATAATTAGATTCTATTTTGAAATTTTCTTCGCTCAAGATCTCCCAATTAGTATCTTGATATTTTTGATTTATTCTGTTAATAATTAATTCGTTTACTTCTAAATCAGCTAATGTTACGGGGTCATCATTATTTTTATTTTTAAGAATTTTATTTTTTTGTTCTATTTTTTTAATACTATTGGCATAGAACATAATGATATCTGAAGCTTCCCAACTAAAACTTCTCAGATTATCTATTAGATTATTAATTTCTACACCGAAAGGTAATTTAATCACTTAATGAAAAATATATCCTTATTATCCCATAGAAAAGAAGAACCTGAGCAAGGGATTTTATATTTAGTGGGAACACCGATTGGAAATTTAAATGATATCTCCCCTAGAGCGATCAATATTCTTGCTAATGTTTCTTTAATTGCTTGCGAAGACACAAGACAAACAAGAAAAATAATGAACAAATTTAATATTTCTAATCATCTAGTTAGCTTTAATAAAGAAAATTCTTTAAAAAAAATTCCGAAGTTAATTAATGATCTAAAAGCAGGAAAGTCAATTGCGCTTGTGAGTGATGCAGGAATGCCAGGAATTTGTGATCCAGGGGAAAAGATAGTTTTTCATGCCAAATCTAAAGGATATGATGTTGTTTGTATTCCAGGTGCTTGTGCAGCAATAACAGCTCTCGTCTCAAGTGGAATGCCATCTTCTAAATTTATATTCGAAGGTTTCCTTCCTAAAAAAAAAGTTGATAGAGAGAAAATTCTTTTTGAAATTAGTAAGAATCAGAAAACAACCATAGTTTATGAATCCCCCCATCGTCTTAAGAAATTATTGAGAGAATTATTGGATTTTTGCGGCGGTGAAAGGGAAATTTTTATAGCAAGAGAATTAACTAAGAAATTTGAAGAACATGTCTCTTATAAGATTGATAGTGCAATAGAATTTTTCAAAGAAAAAGAAGTAATTGGAGAGATAACAATAGTTATAAAAGGAATTCACAAAAAGGATAATGAAGAAATTAGTGAGTCAGATTTAAAAAAGGATCTTAATGAATTAACTAATGCAGGTTTAAGTTCATCAGCAGCTTCAAAGTATTTAGCAAAAAAATATGGCATTAAAAAAGGTATAATTTATAATTTAAATTGAGTTAAAAATTTAGTTAAATAAATGTCAGTTATTTTAAAAAAGATAATTTTTGCATTTACTTTTAATTCTTGTTTATTCCTTTTATTAATAATTGGAATACAAAATAGCTCAAATAAAAGTAAGGTAAACTTTTTAATAAATGAGACGGTTAAATTACCAATAAGTTTTATTATTGGTTCAAGTTTTATTGGCGGTTCTTTAATAGGAAGTTTTTTTAATATTAATATAAGCAAGAATAGGCAATATATTAAAGAGCAATAAGTTTCTCAGCACTAACAATCCTCGATATTCCTCTTGAAATTAGTATTGGAGAGACAATTCTAAATACATCTGTATTAGGGACCTTAATCACTTTTTGTTCCTTTCGACAAGCTCTTTTTGCTAACTTTAAATCGAAATGTATTTCTATTGTTTTTCTTTGTAAGTCTTCATTTGGGAGGAATTCCCATTCCGGATAATCCTTCAATAACTTTATTTCTAATTCAATATTTTTATCAACAACCATATAAACAGTTTTAGGAAAATCAATTTCTTGAATAGGGATAGAGGAAAACTCTTTGCGAGAAACATTTTCTATTTCGAAATGCAAGGGAGAAATCTCTATAAATTCTGAACTCGAGAAATTATTATTCTCTAATTGATTAGCAGGCAAATTTAGATCATCACTTAATTCATTTTTAGAAATCTTGTCTTCAGAATCAAAATCTTTTTTTTTCTTTTTATCCTTTTCTAAAAAAGTATTAAATTCATCAACATTTTTATTCTTTTCAAGTAGGTCCTTATATATTATTTCACCAAGATTCTTCTTCAAGTTTCTTGATATGGTAAGTGTTGTACAATTAAAAACTTTAGATAATTCATCAATAGTTTTACCATTTTTAAAATATTCAGTTATTTCACCTTTTTGTTTTTCTGAAAGTCTTTTAGCCAAATCTTAATTATGTCCTTTTCAAATTTTACAATAATTTAGAAAAAAGAAATATACAACCATAAATAAAAATTTAAAACTAATAAATATTATAATGAATTTAATTTAAAAAATTTGTTGTTATCTAATCGTTTTGTCAAAGGATTGACACCTCCTTATTTAATTGAGCTTATCAATAGATTAATAAGAACTTTGAAAAGAAACGAACTTTTTGAAGGAGATGATTATTTATTTAAAAAATTGACCAAGATAACTAAGGTCTATGGAGAGTATGGTTGTGGACAATCTACATTATGGATTGCTCGTAATACTAATAATACGATCCTTTGTGTAGAGTCATCCAAAAAATGGGCAGAGAAAATTGAAAGATTTGTTCCAGATGTTAATAAATTAAAAATTGATTTGATAAATTTAGGTCCAACTGTTTCTTATGGATACCCAAAGACTTATGAAAAAAGAGAAAAATTTACACTTTATTGCAACTCTATTTGGAATCATCAAGGATTAATTCCTGAGATTGTTTTAATTGATGGAAGATTT
Organism: Prochlorococcus sp. AG-347-N23; assembly: GCA_003281125.1. Lineage (GTDB taxonomy): Bacteria > Cyanobacteriota > Cyanobacteriia > PCC-6307 > Cyanobiaceae > Prochlorococcus_A. Next base: position 35,586 of record QCCW01000007.1, read on the forward strand.
AGAGTTGCCTGTTTTTTAACATGCCTATTAAAAGCCAAGTCTGGAACAAAATTAATTTTTGATGACTATCTAAACAACCCACATTATCATGTAGTTGAAGAGTTTCTTAAACCTAAAGAATTCTGCGGAAGACAAGCATTATTTATAGTTCCAAAAATAAAGATAAATTCATTGAATGAGAAAAGATTATTAAAAGAAATTGCAAATTTTCAATATGTTTTGGATTAAATAAGGATTAAAAATATTTAACATGTTTTAGTTAAATTATCCTTAAAAACCAATAAAAAAACTAAAGAAAATGCTCTTTGAGAAATAATTATAGTTGAGTTGTATAGATCTTAATATTTAGAATAAGTCTTTTAAATTATTAATAAGATTTTTCGAGTGAACTAATTTCTAAAGAAAAATAATTTTCTAAATTATATATAGTATTTCTTTTTGGTAATTTACTTGTTGTGTGTGCTGGACTGTTTTAAGATAAGAAGGTTATTTGGGTTGTTTCTTAGAGAGTAGAAAAAGATGATGGTTCATAGCTGGCACCATCAGTGAACTACTAGCCCAAAAATTAGCTTCCTTAGCTCAGCTGGATAGAGCAACTGCCTTCTAAGCAGTGGGCCGCAGGTTCGAATCCTGCAGGAAGCGTCAAGAGTTAAAAGATTTTGACTATAAAAATAAAATGTTAACTAATAATTTTTTTAAATATTCAAAAAAAAATTATCTGAATATTGGGAAATACTCTTTTCTTATTGGGGTTTTCCTTTTACCTACTGCTTTTGCAATATCAGGTTTATTTTTACTTTTTTCTTTAGTTTTATCTTTTTCCAAAATTAAATTTTCTTTTTTAAAAGAGAAAATAAACTTATCCTTATTCGTAGTTATCGGTTTAATAATATTTACTTCATTTATTAATAATATATATTTAATTCCAACAATACTTAAAGACTTAGAAAGTTCCTACATATGGCTTAATTTATTTAATTGGATTCCTGCTTTGATTGGTTTTATTGGATTTCAAAGTTATGTAAAATCACAAGAGGACAGATTAATATTATCTAAATTCTTGCTTTCAGGAACAGTACCAGTTATTGCTAGTTGTCTAATTCAACTATTTTTTGACTTACAGGGACCCTTTGAAATACTTAACGGATTAATAATTTGGTTCCATAAGCCCTTAGAAATTACGGGAGGTGTTTCAGGGCTATTTAGTAATAGAAATTATGCAGGTTTTTGGCTATCAGTTAATCTGCCTTTCGCTTTCTACTTCCTTAAAAAAAATTTAAAGTGCAAAATTCGGATTTTGCCGATATTACTTATAAGTTTTTTAATGATGTATTTAATCATCTACACAAATTCTAAGAATGCTTTACTAGGAATGATTTCTACATTAATAATTTTTGTTGGAATCAAATTTATAATATTATTTTTTGCGATCTTGATTGTATTAATTCTTGCCCTTACATTTCTCCCAATAATAAATATAAACATAGTTGAATATTTACCTGAAGTTTTTTTGAGAATAAGAGGCTTAAATTTCTTCATAAATACTCCAAGAATTGTTGTTTTCAGATCAGCTATTAATTATATTTTACAGAGACCATTTCTAGGATGGGGATCAGGAACATTTGCTTTGATTTTTTTAGTAAAAGAAAATATGTGGAATCCACCTTTTGTATTTCATAAATTTCAGCATACTCACAATTTATTTTTAGAAATGGCTTTTAATTTTGGTATCCCGATTGCAGTAACATTAACCACGATTGCTTTTTTTATTCTTTTTAAAGCTTTAAAAGTATTATTATCAAATCAATCTAAAGATGACTTTTATATTCTAGACAAAGCATGGATAGCATCGGGAATAGTTGTTTTTTTAATCCATTTGAGTGATTTACCTTTTTATGATGGTAGGATAAATATGTTTATTTGCATCTTGTTTTCTGGAATAAGATCTATTTCACTATCAAGAAACAGTTTGAAAATTTGTAATTAAAAGTTTTTGATTTTAAATGACAAATGATTTATGTAAAAATCACATTCATCCAAGTGTAGTAGTACAACCTTCAGCAATAATAGACAAGGGAGCCATGATTGGAGCAAATACAAAAATATGGCATTGGGTTCATATCTGTTCAGAGGCTAAAATTGGTAAAAACTGTTCCTTTGGGCAAAATGTATTTGTCGCTAATAAAGTAAAAATAGGAAATAATGTAAAAGTCCAAAATAACGTATCTATTTACGATAATGTGACTCTTCAAGATAATGTTTTTTGTGGTCCAAGTGTAGTATTTACTAATGTTAAAAACCCAAGATCGAAAATACAAAGAAAGCATGAATATAAAAATACATTAGTTATGAAAGGTGCTTCTTTAGGCGCAAATTGTACAATTATTTGCGGAATCTCAATTGGAGATAATGCCTTTGTGGCAGCGGGAGCAGTTGTTACAAAAGATGTTAAGCCATATGCTTTAGTAAAAGGAGTTCCAGCTAGACAAATTGGATGGCTTAGTGAATTTGGTGATAATATACCTCTTCCACTTGAGGGTAATGGATCATGGACATGTCAAAAAATGAATATTAAATATTCTTTGAAACAATCAGAAATGTTTGCCGAAAAACTATAGTAGATTAATTTATTGGAATAGCCAAAAATCTTTATTGGATATTATGACTTTGGATAAGAACGAATTAATAAATAATTTTAAGGCGAATTTCAGCAAAAAAGATAAAAGTATTGCGATAGTGGGTCTAGGATATGTAGGTTTGCCTTTAGCTCTTGCTTTTGCAGAAAAAAACTTTTCTGTTATAGGGATAGATATTGACCAGGGAAAAGTAACTAAGTTAAAAAATAAAGAGAGCTATCTTAAACATATCAACAATTCAAGGATCTCCAAAGTAATTGAAAACAAAAAATTCCTACCAACATCAGATTTCTCAGAAGCAGAGAAATGCCTAGCTATTATTTTATGTGTACCTACACCTTTAAACAAAAATAGGGAGCCAGATTTACAATACATAACGACGACTTTAAATTCTTTAAAAAGATACTTTCAAGAAGGTCAGCTATTAAGTTTAGAAAGTACCACTTATCCTGGGACAACTGAAGAGGTACTAAAACCATTAATTGAATCTTCCGGTTTTGACATTGGTAATAACTTCTTTCTTGTCTATTCACCAGAGAGAGAAGATCCTGGCAATAAAGAATTTTCAACAGGATCTATTCCTAAAATAATTGGCGGGATTTCTCCTACTTGTAGAGCAATAGGCATTGAATTGTACTCCAAGATAATTGAGAAACTTGTGCCAGTTTCCTCAACACGAGCTGCTGAGATAACAAAGTTATTAGAAAATATTCATAGAGCTGTAAATATTGGACTTATGAATGAGTTAAAAATTCTATCCGATAAGATGAACATAGATTTGTACGAAATAATAGATGCAGCGGCAACAAAACCCTTTGGGTTTACCCCATATTATCCAGGCCCTGGGTTAGGTGGGCACTGTATACCAATTGATCCATTTTATTTAACTTGGAAGGCCAGAGAATATGGGATGAACACAAAATTTATTGAATTAGCTGGAGAAATTAATGCTTCAATGCCTCAATACGTCATAGAGAAGATTTTTAATTTACTCAACGATAGAAGTAAATCAGTAAAAGATAGTAAGATTCTTGTCCTTGGATTATCTTATAAAAAAAATATAGATGACATTAGAGAATCTCCATCATTAGATATTATTTATGAACTTTTAAAAAGAGGCGCTATTGTTAAATATAATGATCCTTACATACCAAAATTACCAAAAGTAAGAAAATATAATTTAGAAATTGAGCATTGCAAAATAACCTCAGGTATTTTAAGGTCTTTTGATTGTGTTTTACTACTAACTGATCATGATGATTTTCCTTATGAATTAATTAGAAAAAATAGCAATCTAATTATTGATACTAGAGGAAGATTTACTCTTTCAGAAAATATTTTTAGAGCTTAAGTTTTTTTGATTATGAAAAATATAATCTCCAGAAAAATTAAAGTCGCTATTGTTGGATGTGGGAGAATTTGTAAAAAACATATTCTGGCAATTATTACTGAAAATAAAAGATGTGAACTTGTGGCAATTTGCGATAATAATCCAAAAAAGATTGAAAACATATCTGATTTCTACAACAGCAAATTAAAAGAAAAGAATTTTCCTTTAAAACATTTATTTAAATTTAATGATTATGAGGAGCTCATAAACTCAAAAATAAATAACAAAATCGATATTGATTTAATTGTTTTAGCAACCCCAAGTGGTTTACATCCTATACAAACAAAGATTGCAGCTAAATCAGGAATAAATATTTGTACAGAGAAGCCAATGGCTATAAATCTTACCGATGCAAAAGAAATGATTAAAGTTTGCAAAGAGGCAGAGGTGAAACTATTTGTAATAAAACAAAATAGACTTAATCCAACATTACAAATTTTAAAAAAGAAAGTAGAAGAAAAAAAATTTGGGAATATTGGAATCGTTGATATCAACGTTTTTTGGCAGCGGCCGCAATCCTACTACGACCAAGACGAATGGAGAGGCACCAAAGATCTTGATGGAGGCGCACTACTTAATCAGGCTAGTCACTATGTTGATTTATTAGAGTGGATTATTGGACCTTTAGATGGCTTATACGCAAATATATCAACTATAAGTAGGAATATAGAAGTAGAAGATACTGCAGTTATTCAATTGAAGTGGGAAAGTGGAGCACTTGGATCTATGTCAGTAACCATGATAACTTATCCAAAAAATATAGAGGGATCAATTACTATAATTGGTGATAAAGGCAGTGCGAAAGTTGGAGGGATAGCAGTTAATGAATTTGAATATTCTTTTTTCGAAGACGATATTAACGCTAACTTAAAAAACTACAACTATCAAACCGAATCAGTTTACGGATTTGGTCACAAATTTTATTATCAAAATATGTTTGATAATCTAATTAATAATACTAAGGCTATATGCGACGGAGAAAGCGGCTTATCAAGCATAAAAATAATTAATGCAGCTTACAAATCTGCCGAAGAACAAAGATTTATAAAATTATCAACTATATAAATAATGAAGATTTGGATTTTGCAGACTGGAGAATTCCTACAAATTGATGGACAAAATGTTAGGCCAATGCGGGCTATTAATCTTTCTGAATATTTTCTTAAAAGAGGACATTCAGTAAATCTTTTAAGCTCTGACTTTAGCCACCAAACGAAATTACATAGATATAAAAATTTGACGGTAAAAGACATAAGAGATAATTTTCAAATAACTCTTATTCCCTCACCTGGATATAAATCAAATATAAGTATTAAAAGACTTTTTGATCATTTTATTCTTGGCATAAATACGTTTAAATATCTTTTTAAAATAAAACCTGAAAACCATCCTGACTTTGTTTTTATAGGCTACCCTCCAATCGAAACAACTTTTTTTCTCTCAATTTGGTTAAAGCTAAAAAAAATACCCTTTTGCATTGACATAAAAGATCAATGGCCACATATATTTCTCCAAAAATCAAAAGGGTTAAAGAGAA
>QCCW01000008.1 GCA_003281125.1 Prochlorococcus sp. AG-347-N23
ACGGAATATCTCTTTGAGGGTTCGTAATGTTATATTTTTAATTGTTAGAATAAATATTCAATGCAATAATTCTTTGCTTTGAAATATCGAGAAATTTTTTAACTATGTCAAAAGCAAGAATTTTAGTTGTTGATGATGAACCAGCAGTTTTGAAGGTATTGGTTACAAGGCTTCAACTAGCAGGATACCAAGTCTTTTCAGCTACTAACGGTGAAGAAGCTCTTGAATCTTTTCACAGGGATTCGCCAGATTTAATAGTTCTTGATGTTATGCTTCCAAAAATGGATGGATTCGCTGTTTGTAGAAGAATTAGAGCTGAATCAGTTGTTCCAATAATATTCTTAACCGCTCTAGAAGCTATCTCAGAGAGGGTTGCAGGCTTGGATTTAGGGGCTGATGATTACTTATCTAAACCATTCAGTCCAAAAGAGTTAGAGGCAAGGATAGCAACTATTCTGAGGAGAATGGGGCCAACTGTATCCGTTACTGAAACTAAAGAAGTTCCATCCGGCAAAGGAGTGATGAAATTTGGAAGTTTAGTTGTTGATACTAATCGCAGACAAGTTTCCAGAGCTGGGGAAAGAATTAGCCTTACTTATACTGAATTTAGCCTTCTAGAATTATTATTTGACGAACCTGGTAAAGTTGTTCCGCGAGCAGAAATTCTTGAACAGCTTTGGGGTTATCCTCCTCGTAGAGCTGCAGATTTAAGAGTTGTAGATGTATATGTGGCTAGACTCAGAGGCAAATTGGAACCAGATCCAAGAAATCCAGAATTAATATTAACTGTTAGAGGTATCGGTTATGCATCTCAGAGAGTTGGCGAAACAGCAACATCTTTGGCAACTTAAGCAATAGTCTGATAATTTTATTAAATAAAACAAACACCATAAATAAATTTTGTCTGAAATAAGAGAAGCACGCTTACAAAAAGCTAATTCACTAGTTAGTAAAGGATTTGCTTCTTACGCAGAAAGTTTTAGAGTTTCACATTCTTCGAAATTTCTTATTCAAAAATTTGATCATTTAGAAAATGGTCAAGAAGAAGATTTTGGTGTCTCTATTGCTGGTAGAGTGATGGCAAAAAGGGTAATGGGTAAAATTGCCTTTTTCACTATTAGCGATCAAGAAGGTTTAATTCAGCTCTATCTAGACAAAAGGATTATTAATTGCAATTTTGAAAACCAAAAATTACTTTCTTTTGAAGATATTAAGGAAATAGTAGATATTGGTGATTGGATAGGTGTTTACGGAACTATTAAAAAAACTAATAAAGGTGAGCTTTCTATTAAAGTAGAAAAATGGGAAATGTTATCCAAATCGTTACAGCCTTTACCGGATAAATGGCATGGATTGACTGATATAGAAAAAAGATATAGACAACGTTATTTAGATTTAATAGTGAATCCTCACTCTAAAAATGTATTTAAAACAAGAGCAAAATGTATAGCATTTATAAGAAAATGGCTCGAAAATAGAAATTTTTTAGAGATAGAGACTCCAATTCTTCAATCCGAAGCCGGTGGTGCTGAAGCAAGACCATTTATTACTCATCACAATACATTAGATATCCCACTTTATCTCAGAATAGCTACCGAATTACATTTAAAAAGAATGGTTGTTGGGGGATTTGAAAAGGTTTATGAATTGGGAAGAATCTTCCGTAATGAGGGTATAAGCACAAAGCACAATCCAGAATTTACCTCAGTTGAAATTTACCAAGCTTTTTCTAACTATATTGATATGATGAATCTAACAGAAGAACTTATTAAGGATATCGTAGCTGATGCATGTGGGTCTTTAGTTATAAATTATCAAAATAAGGAAATTGATTTTTCTAAACCTTGGACAAGAATCTCTATGAAAGATATTGTCAAAAAATATACAGGGATTGATTTTGATTCTTTTAGTGGTGACTTTCAAGCGGCAAAACAAACCGTTAAAAGTATAAATGTTGAATTTTCTAATAAGGTAAATACTATAGGAAGACTTTTAAATGAGGTTTTTGAGCAAAAGGTAGAGTCAAAACTTATAGAACCTACTTTTGTTATCGACTATCCTGTTGAAATTTCTCCCCTAGCTAGGCCTCATCTTGATAATAAAGAAATGGTACAGAGATTCGAATTATTTATTGTTGGTCGAGAGCTAGCAAATGCTTTTAGCGAGTTAATAGATCCAGTAGATCAAAGAGAAAGAATGCAATTGCAACAATCTCTTAGAGATGAAGGGGATCATGAAGCTCATTGTATTGATGAAGATTTTTTGAATGCTTTAGAGATAGGCATGCCTCCCACAGGAGGATTAGGCATAGGTATTGATAGACTAATTATGTTAATTACTAATAGTCCATCAATTAGAGATGTAATCCCTTTCCCATTGTTAAAACCAGAAATAACTTCTAATAAAAATAAAAAATTACCCTTGAATGAAGTAAAATAAAATAATTAATCCAATACGAAATTTTTTAAATGAGTGGTGAACGTGTTGGTTTCCGTTTCAAACACGCGGATGCAGTAGTAAAAAGAAATCCTCAGGGCCGATCAAGAAGAGGGTGGGTAATTGAACCAGTTGAGCAAACTACAAGTAGGGGTACAAAAATGCCTGCTTATAAAATTCGCTGGAGAGATAGTGAGAGGCCTGAAACTGTCTTACAACATATGTTAATTGCTGATCCAGATCCTTCCCCCCCACCAAGTTCAGTCAGTTTAGATTCATAGTTTCAATAATTCTGCATAATATTACTATCTTTTTAGTGCAGAGTTTATTTCTTTTTTTATACTTTTTTGTTTTTCATCATGTCGTTTGTCATGTAATTTTTTCCCTTTACCAACTCCAATAGTTAGTTTTATCCATGAGCCTTTTAAATAAATAGATAATGGAACAATAGTCATCCCTTTTTTTTCAGTATTGTATTTCAGTTTTATTATTTCTTTTTTATGTAGTAGCAACTTTCTATTTCTTAATGGATCATGATTAAAGAAAGTCCCCACATTTTTGTGTGGTGAAATGTGAACATTTAATAATAAGATCTCACCATCTCTGAATGAACAGTACCCATCTCTTAAATTTGCTTTTCCGTTTCTAATAGATTTTACTTCAGTCCCTAAAAGTTCAATCCCTGCTTCGATTGTTTCAGATATTGTATATTGAAACTTCGCATATCTATTCTCAGCTAAGCGTTTAAAATTATTTACTTTATTAGTATTTTTTTTTACTTTGTTTGAATTTTTTTCCATTTTAGTTGTAAAAAAATCTTTCTACTCAGAACAATTGCAATTAATCTTTCATTATGGCAATAATTTCTTCCAATATAGGCGATAATGACTTTTCTTTTAGTAAAAAAGAGCTTAGGTTAGTTGATTCAAAAATAATTCCAGAAGAAAAAAGGAAAAATAATCTGAATTTAGCTAGGCCTGTTACCTTCAAAGAATTTATTGGCCAAGAAAAACTTAAGTCTTCTTTAAGAATAGCTATTGATGCCTCAATTTATCGAAAAGAACCTTTGGAGCATACTCTTTTATATGGACAGCCTGGTCTAGGTAAGACTACTCTTGCTTTTTTGATAGCCCATGAATTGAATACAAAATGTAGGATAGCGACCGCACCAGCGATTGAAAGACCAAGAGATATTGTAGGTTTACTTCTTGGATTAAAAGAAGGTGAAGTTTTATTTATCGATGAGATACATCGTTTAAATAGATTAACTGAAGAGTTGTTATATTCTGCAATGGAAGATTTTAGAATCGACTTAACTATGGGAGCTAATAGAGGAGCCCGTTGCAGAACAATTAATCTTCCTAAGTTTACTCTGATTGGAGCGACAACTAAATTAGCCTCGATAAGTGCTCCTCTAAGAGATAGATTTGGAATTTCTCAAAAAATTGAATTTTATACATATGATGAATTAAAACAAATTATTGTTAATTTCTCTCGATTAATAAATCTCAATTTAGATGATGAAGCATCTTATGGTTTAGCAAAGATATCTAGAGGCACTCCAAGAATTGCTTTAAGATTATTAAGACGAGTTAGAGATTATGCTCAAGTTGTTATGAAAACTAATATGATCTCCGTGAATTTAATAAAAAAAGCTTTAAATTCTTATCAAATAGATGAAAAAGGATTGGATTCTTTAGATAGACATTACTTATCTTTTCTTAACCAAAATAATAATATTCCAACTGGCCTTGATTCAATTGCAGCAGGCTTGGGTGATGATTCTTCAATGTTAGAATTTGTAGTTGAACCATATCTTATCAAAATTGGTTTCCTCATAAGAACTCCTCGAGGAAGATTGCTTACTGCTTTAGGAAAAAAGTACATTGATTCAAAAAATGATAACTTTTAAAAAAGTTAAAGTTTATTCAATATTAATTATTATTTTATTGAATCTTTTTTATGTTGCACCGTGCTATTCATTATCTTTTAGAGAGGATTTGTTTAAATATGCATTAGATCTAAGTTCGGGCGGAAAATTTAATCTCGCTTTAGAAGAATGGAATAAATATCTCGATTATTATCCTGATGATGCTGCAGGTTTTAGTAATAGAGGAAATGTAAGACTTGTTGCAGGAGATGTAAAGGGATCAATAGATGACCAAAATAAGGCAATAATTTTGAATCCTAGTCAAATAGATCCTTATATTAATAGGGGGATAGCAGAAGAAGCATTGGGTCAATGGTCGCAAGCTAAAAAAGATTATATGTTCGTTATTTCGCAAGATAGTAAAAATTTCTCTGCATTATATAATTTGGCTAATGTAGAAGGATCTACATCACATTGGGATGAAGCAAAAGATTTATTTTCAAAAGCTGCTTTATATAATCCTGGATTTGCCATGGCTAGGTCAAGTTTGGCGTTAGCAGATTTCCAGTTGGGGAATATTGATGAATCTGAAAAAGAATTAAAAAAATTAATTAGACGTTATCCAAATTTTGCAGATGCTAGGGCAGCTTTAACAGCTCTGAATTGGTCTAAGGGTGAATCTGGGAAAGCAGAGAGTAATTGGATAGCGGTAACTGAATTAGATCCCAGATATAGTGATGAAGAATGGTTAAAAAAAATAAGAAGATGGCCTCCAAAACCAATTAAAGAGTTAATGAATTTTATCGATTTAAAATAAAATATGAATAGAGATCAGTTTCATAAAAAAATTGATTCGTTTAATGATGAATTAATTAACTTAAGAAGACATATCCATGCACATCCTGAATTAAGTGGTCTTGAAAATCAAACAGCGATCTTGATAAGTGGTTTTTTAAAAAATATTGGTTGGAATGTTAGAGAATCTATTGGTAGGACTGGAGTTATGGCTGATTTTGGCCCCCAAGATAAAGGTATTATAGGTTTAAGAGTGGATATGGATGCTTTGCCGATATTTGAGGAAACTAAATTAAGTTTTTCTTCAAAAGTAGATGGTGTTATGCATGCCTGTGGTCATGATTTGCATATCTCGATTGGGTTGGGTGTGGCAAAAATTATTAAGGATTTAAAATTAAATTTTGGGACTCGGATAATTTTTCAGCCCGCTGAAGAAATTGCGAGTGGAGCTAGATGGATGATTAAGGATGGTGCAACTAATGGTTTAACCCATATTTTAGGAGTTCATGTCTACCCTGATTTATCTGTAGGAACTATTGGGATTAAAGAGGGAAGTTTAACTGCAGCTGCTGGAGAACTTAAGGTTGAGATTAAAGGAAAATCAGGCCATGGTGCTCGACCACATGAAGGGGTTGATGCTATTTGGGTGGCCTCTAAAGTTATCTCGGGGATTCAAGAATCAATAACACGAAAGTTAGACCCTTTAGATCCTGTAGTTATAACTTTTGGAAAAATAAATGGTGGCAATGCATTCAATGTTCTTGCAGAAAAGGTTAATTTACTTGGTACTGTTAGATGCACTAATCGTAAAGTATTTACGAATATTGGTGATTGGCTCAATGAAAATATCACATCTTTAGCTAATAGTTGCGGAGCTGAAGCAAAAGTAATATTTAGAGAAATCACTCCGGCAGTTAATAATAATTCTGAAATTAATAGAGTCTTCAGAGATTCGGGAATTAAGGTTTTGGGTCAAGAAAATGTTATCGAATTACAAAAACCATCATTAGGAGCTGAGGATTTCGCTGAATTCTTAAATGATATTCCAGGAGCTATGTTTAGACTTGGCGTTTCTAGTTCAAATGGATGTGCTCCTCTTCATAGTTCTAAATTTGATCCGGATGAAAGAGCTATTGCCGTTGGAATTAAAGTGATAACAGAATCCATTGTAAAATTAAACAATGAAAAAATTAATACTATTGGTAAATGAAAATTAATAAAAGATTTATTTTATCTTTTGTAGCTCCTTTCATGATCATCTTATCTGCTACGGGTTTGATATTTAGGGAAAATTCCAAGAAAATTTTTTATTTACCTATTGGCTTAATGGGGATTGTCATTATTTTGGAGAGGGGTATTAGCAGACAATTGGATAGAAAAAATATTTTAAAAAAAGATAAATTCTTATCAAAAAGTTAAATAAAGTTATTTTATTTATTTTCTCGCAATAAGAGATGACGATTTTTGAGAAAAGAGCTATTAATAAAATTAATACTAGGGGTGCTAAGAAATTTAACTTAGCTGAGATCATACCCTTTGAACCTGAATCATTAATTTTGATAAAGGGAAGTGGAGATTTGATCAAACTTTAGTAATAACATTTCAACAATTAGGAAATTATGAGAAGTTCTTGGATTAAGCCTCGCCTTGGGAAAGATAATGTAACTCAGATGAACTTTGCGAGAAACGGATGTATAACTGAAGAAATGGATTTTGTTGCTAAAAAAGAAAATCTACCTTCTTCTTTAATAATGGAGGAAGTCGCAAGAGGAAGATTAGTTATTCCAGCTAATATTAATCATTTGAATCTTGAACCAATGTCTATAGGCATTGCTTCAAGATGCAAAGTTAATGCCAATATTGGTGCTTCGCCTAATGCAAGTGATATCAATGAAGAAGTAGAAAAGCTCAAACTAGCTGTTAAATATGGTGCTGATACGGTTATGGATCTTTCTACGGGAGGAGTAAATTTAGATGAAGTGCGGCAAGCAATTATTCAAGAATCCCCTGTTCCCATAGGTACGGTTCCAGTTTATCAAGCTTTAGAAAGTGTACATGGTTCAATAGATAGACTAACAGAAGACGATTTTCTTCATATTATTGAAAAACATTGTCAGCAGGGCGTAGATTACCAAACTATTCATGCCGGTTTATTAATAGAGCATTTGCCGAAAGTTAAAGGGAGAATCACTGGAATTGTCAGTAGAGGGGGAGGTATTTTAGCCCAATGGATGTTACACCATTTTAAGCAAAATCCTCTTTATACAAGGTTTGATGATATTTGTGAGATTTTTAAGAAATATGATTGTACTTTTTCTCTAGGAGATTCGCTAAGGCCTGGATGTTTGCATGATGCTTCTGATGATGCTCAGCTCGCTGAATTGAAGACCTTAGGCGAGCTTACTAGAAAAGCATGGGAACATAATGTTCAAGTAATGGTTGAGGGTCCTGGTCATGTACCTATGGACCAAATTGAGTTTAATGTGAGAAAGCAAATGGATGAATGTTCAGAAGCTCCTTTTTATGTACTTGGTCCATTAGTAACAGATATTTCTCCTGGTTATGACCATATATCAAGTGCTATTGGAGCGGCGATGGCAGGGTGGTATGGAACTTCTATGTTATGTTATGTAACCCCAAAAGAACATTTAGGTCTCCCAAATGCAGAAGATGTACGAGAAGGATTAATTGCTTATAAGATAGCTGCTCACGCTGCTGATATAGCAAGACATAGAGCTGGAGCTCGTGATCGAGATGATGAACTTAGTCATGCAAGGTATAACTTTGATTGGAATAAACAATTCGAACTTTCTTTAGATCCAGAAAGGGCAAAGCAATACCATGATGAGACACTACCTGAAGAAATCTTTAAAAAAGCCGAGTTTTGTTCAATGTGTGGTCCAAAACATTGTCCAATGAATTCAAAGATTTCAGATGAATCTCTTGATCAGTTAAAAAATAAACTTGAAAAATGTAATGCTTAAGAGTAGTTATCAATTACTAGTTATAGAATTTCTTTCGTCTTATTAACTACGTTTTCTACTGTAAATCCAAAATTTTTCATACATTCTCCACCAGGTGCTGATGCCCCAAACCTATCCATAGTAATACAAATCCCATCAAAACCTGTATATTTGTGCCAACCAAATGAATGTGCAGCCTCTACTACAACTCTTTTTTTAACACTACTAGGTAAAACACTTTCTTTGTAAGATTCTTCTTGCTCCTCGAAAAGTTCTACACAAGGCATAGAAACAACTCTAATTTTTTTACCTAAGCTTGAAATTTTCTTACTTGCTTCAATGCAAAGATTCAGTTCGCTTCCAGTACCAATAAATATTAGATCTGGTGTTCCTTCGCAATCGGAAACTACATATCCTCCTAGGGCTACTTTGTCGATCGAAGTATTTTCTTGATTTGGCATACCTTGTCTACTTAAACAAAGAGCAGAAGGTCTTTTTCTATTTTGAATAGCAAGCTTATAAGCTCCACTCGTTTCATTTCCATCTCCTGGTCTGAAAACCAGCATATTAGGCATGGCACGAAGAGAAGGGATAGTTTCAATAGGTTGATGTGTTGGCCCATCTTCTCCTACACCAATTGAATCATGGGTTAATACATATATCACTCCTAGTTCGCTGAGTGCCGAAAGTCTCATTGAACCTCGCATATAATCGGCGAAAACAAGGAAGGTTCCACCATAAGGAATAAGACCACTATTGTGATATGCAATTCCATTAAGTACGGCTGCCATTGCATGCTCTCTTACACCAAAGTGTAAATATCTTTTTTCAGGACTATTAGGTTGGAATGATCCGGTTTCTCCCTTAATATCTGTGTAGTTAGAGTGAGTTAAATCTGCCGATCCACCAATTAATTCAGGCAGGTTAGGTCCTAAAGCACCTAAACATATTTGTGAATGCTTTCTGGTAGCTAACCCTTTATCATCAGGTGTATAAGAAGGGAGATCTGAGTCCCAATTCTCTGGTAATTGGCCATTTAACATTCTATTTAACTCAGCTCCTTCAGAGGGATATTTTTTTTGATATTCTTCAAATTTAGAATCCCAATCTTTTTCTAAGTTTTCACCTTTGTTTATTGATTTTCTAAAATGCGCATAAACTTCATCTGGTATTTCAAATGGAGGATATTCCCAATTTAGAAACTCTCTAGTTAATGCAGCTTCTTCTTCTCCAACAGCTGCTCCATGAATTCCAGCAGTATCTGATTTATTGGGCGAACCATAACCTATGGTTGTAGAAATTTTTATAATTGAAGGTTTGTCTGTAATTAATTTTGCTTTTTCGATAGCTTCAGTGATTCCTTTAACATCATGATTCCCATCCTCAACATGTTGTACATGCCATCCATAAGCTTCATATCTTTTTAAAACATCTTCGGTGAAAGAAACGTCTGTACGCCCATCAATTGTAATTTGATTGTCGTCATAGAGTGCAATTAATTTTCCAAGTTTAAGGTGTCCAGCTAATGAGCAGGCCTCTGATGCGATTCCTTCTTGATTACAGCCGTCACCCATTATTACGTAAGTATAGTGATCAACGATATTGCAATCAGGCTTATTAAATTTAGCTGCTAAGTGAGTTTCAGCTATTGCTAAACCAACTGCATTAGATATTCCGGCTCCAAGAGGGCCAGCTGTAACCTCTACACCTTCTGTTTCGAATGTTTCTGGATGTCCAGGAGTTTTTGATCCCCATTGTCTGAATTCTTTAATATCTTCTATCGAAACTGATTTGTATCCTGTTAAATGAAGCAAAGAATATAACAGCATACAGCCATGACCAGCTGATAAGACAAAACGGTCTCTATTGAACCATTTTGGGTTATTGGGATTGTGATTTAGAATGTTTTGCCATAATGCATAACCCATAGGAGCACACCCCATTGGCAATCCAGGATGCCCACTATTAGATTTATTTACTGCATCTACAGCAAGCATTCTTATACTATTTACACAAAGTGATTCTAATGAAACAGATGCAGCGACCATTGTTTTAAAAAAGTTAAGTTTGAAATACAGAATTGGTTGTCTTCAATTAATTTTGCTGAAAGCAAGGCAAACATTGTGACCACCAAATCCGAAAGAATTAGAAAGAGCAACTCTTACTTGAGCTTCTCTCGCGTTATTTGGTACATAATCAAGATCACATTCAGGATCTGGATTGACGTAGTTAATTGTAGGAGGGATAAAATTATGTGTCAAAGAAAGTATACAAGCAACAGCTTCTATACCTCCTGAGCCTCCTAAGAGATGACCAGTCATCGACTTAGTAGAGCTTACAGGAATGAGGTAAGATCTGTCTCTAAAAATAGATTTAATTGCAGAAGTTTCATTTTTATCATTAGCTGATGTACTAGTCCCATGAGCATTTATGTAATCTATTTTTTCATAACTAAGATGGGCGTCTTCAATTGCTAATTTGATAGCTTCGGCACCACCAACCCCGCCTGGAGATGGAGCAGTAATATGATGAGCATCACATGTTGTTCCATATCCAATAATTTCTGCATAAATTCTCGCATTTCTTTTTTGTGCATTTTCTAAAGTTTCTAAAACAAGAATTCCAGATCCTTCTCCAATAACGAATCCATCTCTTTCTGCATCGAAAGGTCTGCTAGCAGTTTGAGGACTATCATTTCTGAAAGAAAGAGCTTTAGCACTGGCAAAACCAGCTACTCCAAGAGGCGTAATACTTGCTTCTGCTCCTCCACAGATCATTGCATCTGCTTTTCCAAGTTGGAGTAATCTAAAACTATCACCAATTGCATTAGAACCTGCAGCGCAGGCGGTTGAAACAGAGGAACTTGGTCCTTTTGCACCCAAAGCAATAGCAGCCAATCCAGTCGCCATGTTTGGAATCATCATTGGGACTGTAAATGGACTTACCCTTTTAGCCCCTTTATGACTCAATATTTGAGCTTGACTCTCCATAGTTAGTAAGCCTCCAACACCAGAACCAATAATCACTCCAATTCTTGATGCATTAGCTTCAGTAATTTCAAGTCCAGAATCATTAAAGGCTTGCTTTGCAGCAATAACTCCAAATTGAGAAAAACGATCCCATCTTTTGGATTCTTTAGCCTCAATAAAATCCTCAGATTTAAGATTTTTTACTTCTGCAGCAAATTTGCAGGGATGTTGTTCAGGGTCAAAGAGAGTAATATCTGAGACCCCATTAGTACCTGTTTGAAGACCGACTAAATATTCATCAATGTTATTACCTATTGGAGTTACTGCTCCAATACCAGTAATAACTACTCGATGGAAATTTGGCATTCTCTAATTAACCTTTTTTTTCTTCGATGAATTTTACTGCATCGCCAACAGTTGCGATGCCTTCAGCTGCTTCATCGGGAATTTCAATATCAAATGCTTCTTCTAAAGCCATTACTAGTTCAACCGTATCTAGGGAGTCTGCACCTAAATCATTTTGGAAATTTGAATCTGATTTTACTTCTCCTGCTTCAACGCTTAATTGTTCTGAAACAATTGAACAGACTTTTTCGAGGATTTCTTGTGACATAGTTTATGAAAATTACTAATTATCTATATGATTTTATGCCCTAGAGTTAACAAGAGTGAAGCATATCTTAATTTTTTTAATTTCTTTGTAAGACAATAGTATTATATATCAAGGTTCAAAAGACAATTTTTACATGTCACACGCAGTCAAAATTTACGATACTTGTATTGGATGCACCCAATGCGTAAGGGCTTGCCCACTTGATGTTTTAGAGATGGTTCCTTGGGATGGTTGCAAAGCTGGCCAAATTGCATCATCTCCTAGAACTGAAGATTGTGTAGGTTGTAAAAGATGTGAAACTGCATGCCCAACTGACTTCTTAAGTATTCGTGTTTATTTAGGCGATGAGACTTCAAGGAGTATGGGTCTAGCATATTAACTTTTATAGTGCAGTTTTAAGAGAGTCCATAATTTAATAATTAAGCATTTTTTTTCAATATAATTGAAAAAAAATTTCTGTATGTGTGGAATAGTTGCAGTTACTGGTTATAAAAAAGCATTGCCATTATTAATAAATGGTTTAGAAAAACTTGAATATAGAGGATATGATTCCGCAGGTATTGCAATAATAAATTCTGAAACAAATTCTATTACTTGTAATAAGGCAGAGGGAAAACTTAAGAATCTAATAAACAATCTGAATTATGAGAATATCCAAGGAACTGTTGGTATAGGTCATACTCGTTGGGCAACTCATGGAAAACCCGAAGTGAAAAATGCCCATCCTCATACCAATTGTTCGGGAACTATAGCAGTTGTTCAAAATGGCATCATTGAAAACTTTCAAGACTTAAAAAATAAACTAGAGAGAGAAGGCATAGTTTTTAATTCTGAAACAGATACAGAGGTAATTCCCCATTTAATAGAAAGAGAATTAAATACATTAAGTAAACTTAATCTTGAGAATAATGGTTCAACATTATTAGTAGCGGTGAGAAATGTGATATCTGATTTAGAAGGATCTTATGCTTTGGCGGTTTTATGGGCTGGTGCCCCAACCTCCCTGGTAGTTGCGAGAAGACAAGCACCTTTGATTATTGGATTAGGTGAAGGAGAATTTATTTGTGCAAGTGATACTCCAGCCATTGCAAATTTCACAAACATTATTTTGCCTATGGAAGATGATGAAATAGCTTTATTAACTCCTCTTGGAATAGAAATATATGACTCAAATAACGAGAGACAATATAGAAATCCAGTCTCTTTAACAGTCTCAGAGCAAATAATGGATAAGATGAATTTCAAACACTATATGTTAAAAGAGATATATGATCAGCCAGCAACTGCAAAAAACTGGTTAGAAAATTATTTAATTGAAAATTTAGAAAATGCCCAATATCAAATCAAATTTCCCTTTGATACAAAATTTTTTGAATCAATCGAGAGAATTGAAATTATCGCTTGTGGTACAAGTAAACATGCTGCAATGGTGGGTAGCTTTCTATTAGAACAATTTTCAGGCATCCCTACAAACGTCTTTTACGCTAGCGAATTTAGATATTCACCGCCTCCTCTGCTACCAAATACATTAACTATTGGAGTCACCCAGTCTGGAGAAACCGCAGATACAATTGCAGCCATCGATATGGAAATTAAAAGACGGTCTTCAATTCAAGACAAAAAATTTAAACCAAATCTTGTAGCAATAACAAATAGAAAAGAGAGTTCGATAGGAAGACAAGTTTCAAATATAATCGATATCTGTGCAGGAATAGAAGTTGGAGTAGCAGCTACAAAAACTTTTTTTGCGCAATTACTTTCTTTTTATGGATTAGCTATAAAATTTGCTCAAATTAAAGGCAGTCAAAGTCAAGATGAAATAACTAAATTAATAACAGAACTTTTAAAACTGCCTCCATTAATAGAAGATCTCTTAGATAAACATAATAAATCTTCAGAAAAGCTTGCACATGATTTTTTTAACATTAAAGATGTTATTTTTTTAGGAAGAGGCATAAATTATCCTATTGCACTTGAGGGAGCATTAAAACTAAAAGAAATTAGTTATATACATGCTGCTGGATATCCAGCTGGTGAAATGAAACATGGTCCAATAGCTTTATTGGATAAAAAAGTGCCCGTAATTTCTATTGCGTCTCCGGGAGAAGTCTTTGATAAAGTTATCAGTAATGCTCAAGAAGCAAAGGCTAGAGATTCATATTTGATTGGAATTGCTCCTGAATGCAATGGAACTGAAATCTTTGATTATTTAATGAAAATTCCTTCTTCCAATGAATGGATTTCACCTTTACTAAACATAATTCCTTTACAATTATTGAGTTATCATATCGCTGCTCATAGAGGGCTTGATGTCGACCAACCAAGAAATCTTGCTAAAAGTGTGACTGTAGAATAATTATCAATTTGTAAATTCATTTTTATTTAATTTATAGCTCTAAAAGACCCTTTGGAGGATTAATGATAAGAAAATTTTTTTTTACATCGACTAATGGTACTATTTCTTTGACAAATGGTACAAGGACTTTTTTTTGATTTTTAAATAGCTCTATAACGAGTAAATTATTTTTCTCATTTTCTAAATTAATAACTTTCCCAATTATTTTTAACTCATTATTTTCATAGGTTTTGACTTGCAAGTTTATAAGTTCCAAAAAGTGGAATTCATCCTTTGTTAATTTAGGTAGTTTGTTTGTTTTTACAAGAATTTTGAATCCTTTAAGTTGCTCTGCATGATTTCTAGTATTTATTCCTTCTAGCTCAGTAATAAAAGTTTTTTTACCAGGCTGTTTGAAACCAGAGGTAAGTTTTATTTTTGAAGGGGGTTCATTTTCTTTTTGTAACCATCTCATTCCCGGTTTTAAAAATCTTTCTTCAAAATCACTTAGGGATTTCACCTTTACTTGTCCATTTACTCCGTAACATGATGTTATCAATCCTACAACCAACCATTCATTCTCATTTATCATATATTGTATTAGATGAAATATTTTATGGAAATTGTGTCTAATCCCATACTCCCTGGTTCTTTTGTTGTTGTAAAAGACTCTAATTCTATATACAGAGGATATAAAGGGTTTGTACAGAGAGTCACAAAAAAAAGAGCAGCTGTTCTTTTTGAAGGAGGCAATTGGGATAAACTCATTACTTTTCAGCTAACCAATCTAGAAATACTATAAAATTAAATCTTACCTGCTGTTACAAATTTTTCTATCAAAACTCTAGCTGCATTTGTTTCTGCTTGTTTATGTGATTTGCCGAATGCAGAAGATTCTTTTGATCCTTCGATAAATATATCGCAAGAAAATCTTTTAGGGTCACCATTTTTTTTTGATAATTCAGTAAGTTTATACATTGGCAAGTTAAAACCTTTACTTTGACACCATTCTTGAAGTACTGTTTTGGATTTGAATTTATATGGAGCTTTTAAAAATATTTCAGAATCTTCTTCCCAAATATCATCTAACCAAAGATTTACTTCCTGAATTGAATTGAAGCACTTATAAACTGCACCAATTAATGCCTCTGTAGCTTCACCAATAATAGTATTTTTTGAATTTTCATCACCAAGAGCTTTAGGACCTTGAATTATTAATTTCTCTATATTAATTTTTTTCCCAAGTTTCGTTAACCATTCATCACTTACAATTTGTGCTCTTAGCTCGGATCTTTCTCCAACACTCATTTGAGGATATTTTTTTTCAATAAAATTAGATGCAGCTAACCTGAGCACTGCATCTCCAAAGAATTCTAATTTTTCGTAATTTATTATTTTATCCTCAGAGGAATGGATGAATGCGGTATTGAAATTCTGAATTACTGACATATTTTGTGTTTTAATTAATTCTGAAAATCTCTGTGATTTAATATTTAAAGATTTTAAAAAACTAGTAATTTGATTAATTCTCTTAATGTTAATTATATTTGTCATATGATTTAAATATTCAAAACAATTAGAAAGCAGGTCATAAGCCGGGTTCTGTTCATCTTTAGTAAGATGGGCAACCATCTATCTAGGGCTGGAATTACTTCACAGTCTCAAGCGGCGCTTAAAAGTAGATTGTGTAATGGCCGTAAATCTACTAAGCCTTGCTCCCAGCCGGGGTTTACCTAGCCAACACTTCTCAATGTTGCTGGTGCGCTCTTACCGCACCCTTGCACCCTTGCCATACAAAAAGTATTAGGCGGTATGTTTCTGTGGCACTATCCTCACGGTTACCCGCACTGGGAATTACCCAGCAAGCCTGACCACACGGGAGCCCGGACTTTCCTCAAAAAAGTTTTATTTTGGAAACAAAATAAAACTTTTTTGCGATTGCCTCTCCTGCTTTCACTTAGCATAATGCTTATTACTCCAAAAATCATCTATTGGGGCTGTAGCTCAGCAGGATAGAGCAACGGTTTCCTAAACCGTAGGTCGTGGGTTCGAATCCCGCCAGTCCCGTTAAAGTAATAAACTATATGTAGTATTATGTGCAAAGTTGCAACTCTCTAGCTAGCGTATAAATAGGTAAGAAATCTTTTATGGCCAAGTTGCATGATATGCGTTTAAAGCTCTTAATTCAACAAGAGCATGAACGCATTTCTAAATCCCAACCTAATGATTTAGATCTCTCGATAGTTCAAGCAAGATGTTTATGCTGGCTTGCATTATTAGCAGAGGCTCACGAAGATCAAGCAAATGATGCCGAAAAAAGGGGAGATGCTGAACAAGCAATGGGATGGTTTGCTGATTCAATGAGATTAAGAGATGTTATTAACTTGGTTACTAGTATCGAGATACCTTTACCTGATAGTCCAGATTCACTTGATGAAAATGACGAATTATTGGATGGTCCGACAATTATGCCCAAATAGTGAGATGATATAGAAAGAGTTATATTTTCATTTGGCTGAAAAACCATGTCAATGCTCTGATTGTCAGAGATTTTACAAAGAGCATGATCGTTTGATTAGAGAATTTCCTACTTTTAAGCAGCAAAAAGAGTTAAATTGGGCATCAATTCAATCTTTCAGAACTCTTTGTAGTAAAGTAACTGATGAATTGCATAGGCAATTATCTGAAAGAGAATTCAATGAAGAGATAAGTTCAGAAGAAAAACATATTTCTGATTTAGAAATCTCTGAAGCTTTAGATGAACTTGAATGTGTTAATGCTTATTTATATTCAATGGAAGCACTAATGGAAAGAATTTTTGATTCGAAATTTGCAAATCATATTGAATTAAAATTTAAAAAGATTGCAAACGAATTATCACCAGATCCATTAAATTTAGATAGATTAATTTTGAATAGATTATTTCATCAAACTCCAGATTTCCCAGATAAAAAAAATATTAATTAGTTAACTCTTCCACATCGCACGTAATATCTACAGGCATGGGCGAGACCTTCCATATGGATTTGCAATATTCTCTAATAGATCTGTCTGATGAAAAATATCCTGATCTTGATGTATTTAACAAAGCCATTTTATTCCAAGATTTTTTATTATTCCAGCATTTACTTACTTCATCCTGTTTATTTAAATAGTCTTCGAAGTCTGCCATTACAAAAAATGGGTCATGAACAGTCAAACTATTTAATAAAGGTTTAAATAATTCTTTATCACCATTACTAAAGTGTCCAATTTCAATTAAACGGATAACTTCTGTTAACTCTGGACATTCATCAATGAACTTTTTGGGTGAGTAATTATTATTTTTTAAGTCCATAATTTGACTCTCAGTTTTTCCAAAAAGAAAAAAGTTTTCTTTTTTAACAAGATCTCTTAATTCAACATTTGCACCATCTAATGTCCCAATAGTCAATGCTCCATTCATGGCAAACTTCATATTTCCAGTTCCAGATGCTTCTTTTCCGGCAGTTGAAATTTGTTCTGAAAGATCAGTTGCTGGATAAACTATTTCACCAAGTTTTACATTATAATCAGGTAAAAAA
The DNA here is from genome assembly GCA_003281125.1 of Prochlorococcus sp. AG-347-N23. Taxonomy (GTDB): domain Bacteria; phylum Cyanobacteriota; class Cyanobacteriia; order PCC-6307; family Cyanobiaceae; genus Prochlorococcus_A. The sequence continues at coordinate 17,545 of QCCW01000008.1, forward strand.
ACAACTCTCAGTAGACCATCCATATCTGGATCAGAATTAACTACATCAGCAATACCATTAATGAATCTAATCATTAGTTTTGCCATAAAGTAACCTGGGGCTGCTTTACCCCCAAAAATTATTGTTCTTGGCACTTCATAGCGATTGGTACCATTTTTGATTCTTAGATACTGCGCAATAATTTGAAGAGCATTTAAATGTTGCCTTTTATATTGATGGATTCTTTTTACTTGGACATCAAATAAGCTTGATGGATCTACAAGAATCCCTGTTTTAGAATGTATAAAACTAGCTAATTTTCGTTTGCCGTTTAATTTAGTTTCCTCGAATTTTTGTAAAAAATTAGCGTCGTCTTTTTTTCCCTCTAACTTTTCAAGTAGTTCCATATTTGTTATCCAATCAGGACCAACTTCTTGTTCTAGAAGGTTAGATAATGAAGGATTTGAGAGAGCCACCCATCTCCTTGGAGTAACTCCATTGGTAACATTTGTAAATTTTTCGGGCCATAGTTCAGCAAACTCAGGAAGAAGTTGTCTTTTTATCAGATCTGAGTGAAGAGCTGCTACCCCATTTACATGATGTGCTCCAATTGTGGCTAAGTGAGCCATTCGCACTGATTTGGAGCCTTCTTCATCAATTATTGAAAGCTTTTGAAGTATATTGTCATCACCAGGGTAACGAAGTCTTAATTGTTGTAGAAATCTCCAATTAATTTCATAAATGATTTCTAGATGGCGTGGAAGAAGATCACTAAATAAGCCTAAATCCCATTTTTCTAAAGCTTCAGGAAGTAATGTATGGTTTGTATATGCGACTGAAGAGGTTGTAATGTTCCAGGCTTTATCCCAACCTATTTGATATTGGTCAATCAGAAGTCGCATTAATTCAGCTACTGCAATGGCAGGATGAGTATCATTTAGTTGTACTGTCCAATGTTCAGAAAAATCCGTTATTGGGATTGATCTTTGTTCAAGGCTTCTCAACATATCCTGAAGAGAACAACTGACAAAAAAGTGTTGTTGTTTGAGTCTTAATCTTCTACCTTCATCAGTTCCATCATTAGGATATAGAACTTTTGAGAGAGTTTCAGATGCAACTTTTTCTTCTACTGCTCCATAGTAATCACCAATATTGAAAGCATAAAAGTCGAAACTTTCTGTAGCATCAGCTCGCCATAATCTTAGTCTGTCGCATGTATTTACTCTGTACCCTAAGACTGGAACATCATGAGGAACTCCAATTGCATGTTCAGAAGGTATCCATCTTGATCTGTAATTTCCTTTATCGTCTCTGTAACTTTCAGTTCTTCCTCCAAATCCAACAAAACATGATTCATCAGGTTGTGGAAGTTCCCATGGCCATCCACCTTTCAGCCATTTATCTGTAACTTCAACTTGCCAACCATCTCTAATTAATTGATTAAAGATACCAAATTCATAGCGAATACCGTAACCAACTGCTGGAACTTGAAGAGATGCTAAAGATTCCATATAGCATGCAGCAAGTCTACCAAGACCACCATTTCCTAATCCAGGCTCTTCTTCAACTTCAAGAATTGTTGATAATGATTCAATGCCAAATCTTTTTAAAGCATCTTCTGCCTCTTGAGTTATTCCAAGATTTAAAAGATTATTACTTAATTGAGGACCTATTAAAAATTCTGCTGATAAGTAGGCGACTGTTTTTTGTGGTTTTTTTCTTATGACTTCTTGGCTGGCCAAATATCTTGTCATTAGCCTATCTTTAACTGCATAACTTAAAGCCATGTACAAGTCGTGAGGACTTGCAGAAGTAGCTAACTTTCCAAGTGTATAAAATAGATGGGCTGTCATTCCTTGAAAAACAGCATCAGAATCCATGCCAGCTTTCTCAGGATCTAAGTAGCAGCCTGGAGTAGGCAAGCGCAGATCGAAGGGTTCGTTGGAATTCATTGTATTAGCCATATAACAGACAATAGCCATTTTTTTGAAAATTTCTTTGTTGTACCTTCAGATCCACACTTGTTGAGTATTTTTGCTTTTTTCTTACATATTTCTTAAAGTGGGCCCTCAATAAACTATCTTCCAATTAGGTAGTTTATTTTTTACACTTAAATGTACTCTTTACTTGCTGAATTAAGTGCACATGATTTAGAAGTTGCTGAAACGTTGATCGGAGTTATAAGATTTTTATTGATCTTTTTAGCGGCAAGAGCATTAGCAGAAGTATTAGTAAGATTAAGTTTGCCAACGATTGTAGGTGAGCTTCTTGCAGGGGTTGTAATAGGAGCATCAGGATTCCATTTATTGATACCGCCCTCAGCTGGAACTGAACTGAATGAGGGACTTGTAAATGTTATTAGTTCATTAGCTTCAATCCCCCCAGAAGCAGTACCTGATGTTTATTTCGAAAGCTTTCCCTCGCTCCAAGCAGTAGCAACACTTGGTTTATATGCACTTTTATTTTTAACAGGTTTAGAAAGTGAGTTAGAGGAATTGGTAGCTGTCGGTGCTCAAGCTTTTACTGTTGCTATGGCTGGCGTAATTTTACCGTTTGCGTTTGGAACTCTTGGATTAATGTTTATTTTCCAAGTAGATCTAATTCCAGCAGTTTTTGCTGGAGCATCTATGACAGCTACAAGTATAGGAATTACTGCGAGTGTTTTCGGTGAATTGGGATATTTGAAAACTAGAGAAGGACAGATTGTTATTGGTGCAGCAGTTTTAGACGATATTTTGGGAATTGTTATTTTGGCAGTTGTAGTCGCCCTTGCAGCAGGAGGTACTTTAGAAATTGCACCTATTATTAAATTAGTTGCAGCAGCTGTTGTGTTTGTTATTGCTGCTATTGCATTAAGTAGGACAGCTGCTCCAGGTTTTGATTGGTTATTAGATAGATTAAAGGCTCCTGGAGCCGTGGTGGTAGCTTCTTTTGTGATACTTGTATTGTGTTGTTTCGTGGCAACAGCTATTGGATTGGAAGCAGCTTTAGGTGCTTTTGCAGCTGGATTAATTCTTAGTAGTTCTAAAAATAATCATGCAATACAACAATCTGTTTTACCTTTAGTTTCCTTATTCGCAACTATTTTCTTTGTATTAGTTGGAGCTGGAATGGATTTATCTGTTATCAATCCACTTGATCCAACAAGCAGATCAGCTCTTGTAGTTGCAGGATTTTTATTAGTTGTTGCGATTATTGGAAAAATTGCGGCCGGGTGGGTATTTTCAAGTGACAAACCTACAAATAGATTAGTTGTAGGATTGGGTATGATGCCTAGAGGAGAGGTTGGTTTAATTTTTCTTGGGTTAGGAACAAGCGCTAAGTTATTAACTCCTTCTCTTGAAGCAGCTATTTTATTAATGGTCATAGGAACTACATTTCTTGCACCTGTACTCTTAAGAATTGTTCTAAAAGATAAACCCCCAAATGATGGTAATAAAATTTCAGATGATGTTGCAGCTGATCCTGTAGGTCTTCTTTAGGAAATAAGTTTATTAGAATCAACCAAGATAGAATTTTCAATAGAATGGAAAAGTCAGCTTTAATAAATAGTGATGTAAATAATAACTGGAACTTTTTAAATTATCCAATTCATACAGTTTCAGTTAAGCCCGAGCAAACATCCAAACAATATGTAATTTTATTAATTCATGGTTTCGGAGCTTCTACGGATCATTGGAGATTTAATATCCCTGTTTTGAGTTCAAAATACGAAGTTCATGCTATGGATTTACTCGGTTTTGGAAAAAGTCCTAAACCTCAAGACGTCGAATACTCAGGATCTTTATGGAAAGATCAGGTTGTAGCTTATGTAAAAGAAAAAATAAAAAAACCTACTATTGTTGTTGGAAATTCATTAGGTGGTTATGCCGCATTAGCAGCTGGTGTAGAATTAAATGAGCTAAACGCAGGAGTGATCTTACTTAATGCTGCTGGATATTTTAGTGAAGAAAAAACTATCAAAAAGAATATGTTGCAAACTTCAATTGAAACATTTGCCGGCATATTTTTGAAAAATATTGTTCTTCAACGTTTGATTTTTGAGAATATGAGAAACCCAAAAAATATAAAAAAAACTTTGAATCAAGTTTATTTTGATAAAAAAAATGTCGATGATTTTTTAGTTGAGTCAATAAGGAAGCCTTCTCTAGATTTCGGAGCTTTTAATGTTTTTAGAAGTGTATTTAACCCATCAGGTCCTCAGGGATTGCCGTTGGATAAGCTATTCGCAAAACTAAATGCACCATTATTACTTATTTGGGGAGGGAAAGATCCATGGATGAACACTCCAAAAAAAAGAAATCTATATAAAAAATTTACACCAAATAATACAAAAGAAATTATTCTTGATGCAGGGCATTGTCCACATGATGAGATACCTGAATTAGTAAATCAGCATATTTTGGATTGGGTTGATTCTATTTAAGTAATAATCGTGAAACTTGAATCATCCAATAAGGACCAAGGAATTTTTGTTTTTCAATTAGATAAAAATAATTACATTAAATTTTGTCCTGAAAGAGGAGGCGTTATTACAAATTGGGTTTCGGATGGTAATGAAATACTTTATTTTGATGAAACAAGATTTATGGACAAGACAAAAAGTATTAGGGGAGGTATCCCAATCTTGTTTCCAATTTGCGGAAATCTCAATACCTCTAGATCAGTATTTGGGAATGGTTATTTGCAATTACCACAACATGGCTTCGCTAGGGATTTGCAATGGCAATACACCTTCAATGAAAATGAAAAATTTTTATGCTTATTCTTAAATGCATCTAAAAAAACCAAAAAATATTATCCTTTCGATTTCGAACTAAAAATAGAAGTTTACTTAAAAATTAACTCTTTAGAATTTGAAATTTCAATCCATAACAAAACAGACTTTGCTATGCCTATAAATTTTGGTTTGCATCCTTATTTTAATGTTTCAGATTTCAAAAATTTAGAGTTTGTTGATAATCCACTTAATTGTCAGGATCAAGAAAGAAATACTATAAGTAATACTTTGGATGAATTAAACAAAATTAATTTAGGAGTTGATCTACTTATTTATACTTCCGGTAGAAGCTCTTTTCGAGATAAAATTTTTAAAAGAGAGGTAACTTTAAATCATCCATATCCTTTTGATTTAGGCGTTATTTGGAGTGATCCTCCTAGAAGAATGATATGTCTCGAACCTTGGACTAGTCCCCGAAATTCTTTTGTTGATGGATTTAGAAACATTATGATTCCTTCAAAAGATAGTAAAAGGTTAAATGCCTCAATACAAATAAAATCTCTTAAGTAATTTTGCAATACTTATGAAATTTGTCGTTATAGATGATGATCCTACAGGCTCTCAAACTGTTCACGATTGCTTATTACTTCTTAAGTGGGACTGCTCAACTTTAGCCAAAGGTTTTGAATCTAAATCTAATTTATTTTTTATTTTGGCTAATACAAGGTCACTCTCGGAAAAAGATGCGAAATTAACAATAGAGGCAATTTGCAAAAATCTTAAGACTGTAATTACTTCTCAAGGCTATGAAGAAGAAATTATTTTTATAAGTAGAGGAGACTCTACTCTTCGAGGACATAACTATTTAGAGCCAATTGCTCTAAATAGTTGTTTAGGTCCTTTTGATGCTACTTTTCACATTCCAGCTTTCTTAGAGGGTAAAAGATTAACAATTAATGGATCTCATTTTGTTGATAAAACTCCTGTAAGTCAAACAATATTTGCAACAGATAAAATTTTTGGATATGAGACAAGTAATGTCAAGAATCTTTTATTTCAGCAGAGTAAATCTCAAATAAATTTTGAAGATATTCAAAATCTTTTATTGTCAGATATCGAAATGCTTAATGATAAAGAAAATAATATTGTTTTTAAAAAACTAAAGAACTTGAAGAATAATAAACATGTAGTTGTAGATGTAGAAAATTATTCTCAACTAACAAAATTTTCTTTAGTAATTAAAAAATTAATAAAACAAAAAAAATTCCTTTTTCGAACTGCAGCAAGTTTTATAAGTTCAATTTCTGAGAAAAAAAGTTTCTCTCAGAGTGAAATATTTTTCTCTAATTTAAGAATAAGAAATAAAGAAAAGAGTTTTCTTCCAGGACTAATGATTGTTGGATCTTATGTAGAACTTTCAACAATACAATTGAATAATTTATTAGAGATAAGTAATTGCAATCCAGTTGAATTAGATGTTTTTGAATTTTTTGAAATTACTTCATCAGATAATAATCAGAAGCGAAGGAATTTGTTTAAAAATAAATTTTTAAAAGAAATTAGATTTTCTTTTGAGAAAGGAAAAACTCCTGTTTTGTTTACTTCAAGAAAATTTATGTCTTTAGATTCTTCTGAACTATTTAATTTTTATAATTTACTCGCTTGTTTTATTGCTGAATTAGTCGCAGATTTGAAGTATGAAATAGGATATTTGGTTTCAAAAGGTGGAATAACAACAAATTTGATTCTTAGTAAAGGACTTAATGCAGATTATGTTTATCTTGAAGGACAGATTTTAACTGGCATTTCTGTGGTGACTTACAACCTAAAAAATGGCGAAAAACTTCCGATTGTAACTCATCCTGGAAACATTGGCACTAAAGATTCACTGCTTAATATTTGGAAAGTTTTTGAAAATAAAAATAATTTTTAAAATTAGAAATTTGAGATTATTTCTTCAGCAAAACTGCTGCAGGACAATGGTTCAACTTTTGGTTCCATTAAGCGTGCTAGATCATAGGTGACTTTTTTTTGCTCTATTGCCTTACTTAAACCATTAGTAATTAAGTTAGCTGCCTCATCCCAACCAAAATATTCAAGCATCATTACACCACTAAGAATTACTGAGCCAGGATTAATCTTATTTAAGCCTGCATGTTTTGGCGCAGTACCGTGCGTAGCCTCAAAAATTGCTGCATTATCTCCAATATTTGCACCAGGAGCCATACCTAGGCCACCAACAATTGCTGCAGCTGCATCAGAAACATAGTCTCCATTGAGATTTAAGGTTGCAAGAATTGAATATTCTTGAGGTCTAGTTTGAATTTGTTGGAATATACTATCAGCTATCCGATCATCAATAAGAATAAGTTCTCTCCATTTTCCATCTCCATGAGAATTTGATATTGAAGCAATTACTTCTTTAATTTCTTCGCAAATGAATGCTTTTTTGTTATTTGTAAGTTTGTCAAAACCTGGTTCAATTTTTCGAGCATTATTTTCAATTGTAATTTCTGGATTTTTCTGAATATTATCTAAAATCCAGCTTTCTCTTTCTGTAATGCAATCTTCTCTAAATTCATTTACTGCTAATTCATATCCCCAATCTCTAAATGCACCCTCTGTATATTTCATAATATTCCCTTTATGTACAAGAGTCACATGCCTTTTATCTCCCGATAATCTTTTTGCATGTTCAATAGCTTTTCTAATATGCCTTTGGCTACCAGATTTACTCACCGGTTTTATTCCAATACCTGAGCCGTCTGGTATAGATCTATTTTTTAAATTTTTACTTTTTGGTATGACAACTTTATTCAAGTGATTAATTAATTCAAGACAATTATTATCCTCCGCTTCCCATTCAATTCCCATGTAGATATCTTCAGTATTTTCTCTATAAACAATTACGTCTAAATTTTGGGGATTTTTGTGAGGGCTTGGAGTTCCTGAATAATATTTGCATGGTCTAACACAGCTATATAAATCGAAAATTTGTCTTAGTGCAACATTAAGAGATCTAATACCTCCACCGATAGGAGTCGTTAAAGGGCCTTTGATGGCTACACCAAAGTGTTTGATTGCTTCAATAGTATCTTGAGGGAGGTAGTTATATGTTCCATAAAGTTCACAAGCTTCATCGCCTGCATAGACTTTAAACCAATTAATTTTTCTTTTATCTCCATAGCTTTTTTTTATAGCTGAATCAAGAACGATTTGAGTTGCAGGCCAAATATCAACTCCAGTACCATCACCCCTAATAAATGGGACAATTGGATTATTAGGAACATTAGGTTTGCCTTGATTAAAAGTTATTATCTCGCCTTCATTAGGTAAAGTTAATTTTTCAAATTTTGGCATAGCATTGAATTAATAAAAGATAACTCATTGAAGCTCCTCGTATTGTAATTTGCGATGAGTTATTTTCTTTAAAACCTAGAAATTAATTTCTCAAATGTGAATAGACTATAGTTTATTGATCAGCATTTCAACATCTTTATTAAAAGAAAAAGTAGTTAATAAGCAAGTTAAAGCAAATTATGTCATTTTCAAAAAAAATACTCAGCTACTTTATGAATGCGAGTTCAAATGTAAGTAATGTTGAAATAGCTAATAAAATTGCTTCCACTGCAGCTTTGTTTCGGAAATATTTTCCAGATGCAAGCGTAAACTTTAGTCCCTGGGACAATTCAAATAATGAATCTATGCAAGATACTATTGATTTTGCGTTTCATTTCCCTGGTTGGAGTCCTCTTATTGAATGTAGAGCAATACTCTTACAATTAAGAATTGAAAATGATAACAATGGCAGAGTTCCGAAATTGTTGGGAATAATAATGCGAGGTATGATTGTTCCTTCCGAGAGATGGCGAGTGGCTACCATCGGTGATTGGGAAATGACTGGTACGCATCTACCGCAAAAGGAACAAAAAGATAACCTTTTTTTGGTTTGTAAAGAACTTTATAAGCTATTCTCTACAACATCCGCTGGTAACAAAAATTAGCTGTTTTATGTATTTTCCTTGTAGATTAAATACACTTACAAAAATAATTCAAAATATATGGCAGTTGCTCTTGCAGGACAATTAAGAGAAGGGACAAAAAAATCCCATACTATGGCAGAAAATACTGGCTTTGTGGCTTGTTTTTTAAAAGGAGTTGTTGAAAAAAAATCTTATAGAAAATTAATTAGTGATTTATATTTTGTTTATGAAGCTATGGAAGAAGAAATTGAAAGACTGGTAAATGAGGAACATCCCGTAATAAAACCTATAGGTTTTAAATCATTATTCAGGAAAGAAACTCTTGAAAATGATCTTAAATTTTATTTTGGTGAAAATTGGAAGAGTGAAATTAATATTTCTCACTCAGCAAAAGAATATGTTGAAAGAATCCGAGAAGTCGCAAAAAATTCACCAGAGCTCTTAGTTGGTCACCACTATACTCGCTATATAGGAGATTTATCTGGAGGACAAATCTTGAAAAGGATCGCCAAAAAAGCATTAAATTTGCAGGGAAATGATGGTTTAAATTTTTATGAGTTTGAATTAATTGCTGATGAAAAGAAATTTAAGGAAGAATATTCCCTTACTTTGAATCAACTTCCAATAAATCAAAAGACTGCTGATCAAATTATTGATGAAGCTAATCAAGCTTTTACTTACAATATGAAAATGTTTAAGGAGCTTGAAGGTAACTTGATTGCTGTTTTAGGCAAGATTGTATTCAATTACATTACAAAAAAAGTAAGGAAAGGAAGTACCGAGACCTAATATTTATGTTTGATTCATTAGTTGATTTCCTTAAAACCAATATTGATGAATTAAATGGACATGAAGTACAAATATCTAGTGAATTCAAAGAACATCACAATGAAGACTCAAAATATATTATTAAAAATTGGCTTTTTTCATCTCCCGAATATAGAAAGTGGCGAATAACAAGATTAGATGGTGGCAAAAAACTGCAAGTGTTTAATACTGTCGCATATCCTAATTTTGATAGTGAAATGCCTATTTTAGGAGCTGATATTTTATGGTTTGGAACTTCTGAAAAGTTATTAGCAATACTTGATTATCAACCTCTAATTCAAGAAGGCAAATATCTTGAAAAATATTGTTCAAGTTTAGGTAGTATTAAGAAAAAATATTCTGCATTTGATAATAATAAAATGAAGAATATATATGATTCAAAAAAATATTTTTCCCCATGGGTGATTATATGTAGAGGAAATAAATTAAATCTTGATAGAGATTTAAATAATATTTTCCATTCATTTGTAAATAACTATTTGAAAATTTATAAATCTAATCCTGTGAATCAATTTCTAAATGCACAAGAAATAAAGATTAATCAAATTAAATATGATAAGTACAGTTTTGAAAAAGACCCTGCAGATAAATTGTTTAAATCTTTTTTTGGAGAGAAATGGACAAAAAAATTTATCAATAAATTTCTTTTTACATTAAATAATGAGATTATTCACTGAATGTTAATAAAAGATACTATTTTTTACAAGCCAGATTGGAGATGGCATAATTTTCTAAAATATTTAACTAATAATTTAATTAAAAATAACTGTTTAGAAAAAATAATACCTTCGGAATATTCTTATAAAGATTCAACTTATGGTTCAAAAAAATCAAAAAAAAATGTGAATCTTTCTACTTGGGGTGTAACGCATAAAAAAAGAATTCAATTCGCAAGAGCAGTCTGTATAAGTAGTCCAAATTATTCTGTTTTAAATTTTTTAATTATTCCTAATACTATTTATAATGTCCCATTTTTTGGAGTAGATTTTGTTTCTCTACCTAATAGTCATTTATTAGTATTAGATTTTCAACCTTCATTAAAAATACAAAATCAATATAATAATGAGTTGTTAGAAAAACTTATAAAACTCAAAAATCATTGTCATTTATCACTCCCATTAGCTGAAAAAATGTCTGCAGATGTAGCTAGATTTTTTTCTCCAGGAGTAATCTGGTCAAAATTACCAAAAGAAGAAAGAAGCGATTTTTTAATTGCTAATCAGCTTTATACCTCATTTAAGGAATATTTTGATTTGTATTTGGAAATTCTTTTCGAAAGCAAAGAAGCCAATATAGAACTTCAAAAAGAATTAATAAATGGTCAAAATAATTATTTAAAATATAGAAGAGATAATGATCCAGCAAGGCCAATGTTGTCGAGTTTGTTTGGTAAAGAATTTACTGAATCTTTAATTAAAGAAGTTTTATTTACTACTTAAAAGTCTTATAATCAATTGAAATTTGAAATCATATGAAAAAAATTTCTGTTCTTTTTGTATGTTTGGGAAATATTTGTAGGTCTCCTGCAGCAGAAGCTATCTTTATAAATTTACTTGAAAGAAAGGGATTAACCGATGGCTTTATTGTGGATTCTGCTGGGACTGGAAGTTGGCATATTGGAAAAAAAGCTGACTCTAGGATGAGAATTGCGGCAAAAAGAAGAGATATAAATATCTTAAGCAGGGCTCGTCAAATTTCTAGCAAAGATTTTGACAAATTTAACTATATTCTTGCCATGGACGACTCAAATTTTAGAAATATTCAAGATCTTAAAAATAGAGCAGTTTCAAAGGATTTTGCATCAGTTAAAAAAATACAAGAGTTTAGATCAGTTTTTAATGAGCAAGAAGTTCCTGACCCATATTTTGGAGGTGATGAGGGGTTCGATTATGTCCTTGATATTTTAGAAGACTCTGTAAACGGTTTTTTGGAAAGTATTTTTTGAATTTATTTGATCTCAGTCTCTTTAGGAATCTTGTCATAATAGAGATTAATAATTTGATCCACTACCTCATTAATTGAATATCCATCCGTAATAATTTCTATTGCGTCATTCGCTTTTATAAGAGGTGAAATTTCTCTAGTGGAATCTTCAAAATCTCTTTTCTTTATAAGTTCTTTTAATTTATGAAGGTCTATTTCTAGTGAGTCTTTACTATTTTTATCAGATTTTCTTCTTTTTGCTCTCTCATCGATGCTAGCAGTTAAAAATATTTTAAGTTCTGCATTAGGAAAAACAGTAGTTCCTATATCTCTTCCCTCAGCTACAAGTCCACCTGATTCTCCAATTTTTCTTTGTTCTTCTACTAAGAATTTTCTTACTTCTTTTATTGAGGAAATTTTAGAAACGATGGAACTTATCTTTTGTGACCTGATTTCTTCAGTAACACAGTAGTTGTTTATAAAAACATCCTGATGTGAATTTGTATTTGACTTGAAAACAATAGATATATCTTTAAAAATATTCTGTAATTTTTTTTCTTTTTTATAGTCAATTTTTTCTTTTATCAGAAGCCAACTCAACGCCCTATACATTGCTCCAGTATCTAAATATAAAAGTTTAAGTTTCTTCGCTATTAACTTTGTTACGGTACTTTTACCTGAACCTGCAGGACCATCAATTGCAATAATCGGCCTTCTTTTCATTAGAAAAACGTGATCAATTAATCTTGTCTTTCCACATCTTATCGCACCAGCCAGTAGCGAAATGTTATCCTCAGGTTTTGTTTTTTGGAGTGTATATGGGTCTAAATGTTCTAAATATTCAATTGAAATTTTTTTTGCTGATAGCTTTTTAATTATTTCGTTTAAATTGATCTTTTTTTCTTGTTGAAAATTTATTTTTGCTTCTAATAACTCACTTGAAAAAAACCTAATCAATTTTCTTTGGTTTTTTGATAAATGTAAGTTACGTGAACTTAAAGGAATTCCATCAAAATCTCTTTGTGTAGGAACAGATTTAATAGCAATATTTAATTTCTCTCTTCGGAGAAGATTTTTTAAAATTAAAAGTTGTTGCCAATCTTTTTCTCCCAAGTAAAGATTTTTTGGTTTGATGAGATTAAGTAATCTATAAACTACTGTACAAACGCCATCAAAATGTCCAATTCGATTTAATCCACATAATGCAGAAGTTAATTCTGTTGGAGCTTTTAGGAATTTAATATTTTTATTATTCGGTGGATATATATCTTCATTATTTGGGATGAAGATGGCATCTGCACCATTTGAAAAGGATATTTTTATATCATTATAAATTGTTTTAGGGTAATTCTCTAAATCTAACTTGCTATCAAATTGAAGTGGATTAATAAAAATACTTACTAAATTGACATTAGAGTTGTCATTTTTTGCTGTTGATATTAGTTTTATATGGCCATTATGAAGATTACCCATTGTTGGAATGAAGTTAATTTCACTATTTATATTTCTCCTCCAATTTTCTATTTCTTCAGTTTTCCTTATGATTACTTTCTTCACTTTGTTTTTAAAAAATAAATCTATTTGATAAATAATTACTGGACAAAAGCAATCTTAGGAGGAATATCTATATAGGGAAAGTCTATCATTTTTATTTCATGGATTACAAAACATCAGGTGTTGATATAGAAGCTGGGCGAGAATTTGTTTCCGAAATTAAACAGGCAGTTGAAGGAACTCATACATCTAATGTGATTGAGGGTATTGGTGGGTTTGGAGGTTTGTTTAGAATTCCTATCGATAGTTTTAAAAAACCAGTTCTTGTTTCAGGAACTGATGGTGTTGGAACAAAATTAGAATTAGCCCAAAGTAAAAACTTTCACTTTGAGGTTGGTATTGATTTAGTTGCTATGTGCATGAACGATATCATTACTAGTGGAGCAAAACCTTTATTTTTTCTGGATTATATTGCTACTGGTAAACTTGATAAGAAACAATTATTGAGGGTTGTTCAGGGAATTTCACATGGTTGCGGAGAAAATAACTGTTCATTACTCGGCGGAGAAACTGCTGAAATGCCTGGATTTTATTCAAAAAATAAGTATGATCTTGCAGGATTTTGTGTTGGAATAGTTGATGAGGATGAGCTTATTAATGGTAAAAAGGTATCTGAAAATGACTTAATAATTGCTTTAAAAAGTAATGGAGCTCATAGTAACGGCTTTAGTTTAGTAAGGAAAATTATTCAAAAAAATAATCAAATAGATAAAGAATTTGAAAAAGTTTCTCACTTAAATTTTTATGATGAGTTATTGAAACCTACAAAAATTTACAATAATGTGATTAACCAAATTTTATCAGAAAATATAGAAATTAAAGCAATGTCGCATATTACTGGAGGAGGAATTCCAGAAAATTTACCAAGATGTATTCCTTCTGATTTTATTCCTTACATCAATACCAGCTCTTGGGAAATACCCATTTTATTTAAATTCCTGAAAGATAAAGGATCTATTCCTGACAAAGATTTTTGGAATACTTTCAATCTTGGAGTTGGATTTTGTTTAATTATTGATAAACAATTTAAGGACGCAATATTAAATATTTGTAAAGATCATGAGATAGATAGTTGGGAGATAGGAAAGATAGTTAGAAAAAACGATTCAAGAATTAGCAAATTCCTACCGGAAATTTTAACTTAAAATTTTTTTTATTTTTTTAAAGTGAGTTCTAAAAAAATATTTTTTATACACAAATGAAAAAGTTAAGTGTAATATAATAAAATCACCGCCGAATTATATCGGAAGTTTAAGTATTAAGATTTAACTTTTTTATTCAATGCCTTTTGCAAATAATCAAAGAATTACTCGTAGACGTAGCTCAGCGGGCCCTACACCTCCAAAAAGACCAATAGGTAATAATTCTGAATTTAGTGGAAGACAGGCTCAAGGTCCAAGACCTACTTTTTTGACACTTAGGGATCATGGAAAAGTTTTTGTAGCTGATTTACCTAACCTGTCAGATGGTCAATTAGCTCATATTAGTAAAGAAGCTAATGAAGTTTTAAATAGCTTGGAAAAAAGGCTTAATGATCTTGAAAATGAGCCCAATAATAGTAATCCTGAAAACGATACGCTGATAAAAGCTTCTACCAAAAGAGATGTTACCCTGAGGTTTATTAAATCAATAGAAGAAGAACAAGAACATAGAAAGAATAATCCTGCTTTAAGAGATGCAGCTTCTGAATCGTTACCGAGAACTTTTCTTGAGGTTGCAAGACATAGACTGCCTGGAGCAACTTTTGATTCACTACTTCGAGAGGCTCTTGAAGCATGTGCAGTTGATGAGAGTGCTGAAGAAAATCAAATTATTGAAGAGCCCAAAGAAACAGTAAAAATCATGGATATACCCTCTCCCAACACAAATGCTTCACTTGTTGTTAGTATTGATTCGAATGATAATTCAAAGAATGGCTCTATTTGATTCTACACAAGAGTTAATAAGTCTTAATGATCAAAATAATTCAGATATTAATCTTCCTTTAAAGAAAGATCCAATTTTATGTAATCATTGCAAAAGGACTGCATCAAATGGTGTTAGATGCTTAGGTATGTGTGTTGCAGATAATGATTACTAAAGTAGGTTAAATTTATATAAAAATAATCTTGTAAAAATAATTAATTAATCCATTTAATCTTATTTAAAAGTCAATATAAGAAACTATTTATCTATAATAAAAAAATATTATTTTTCTATATATCAATAAGCAATTTAAAGTTTATACACTCAAAAGTCATTGTGAAGAAATGGAATAACGACCATCATCAAAATTACAATCTTGATTATCCTAAAAAAGAATTAAAGAATATTTTGTTGAAATATCTCATTTAAATATATTCTCTAGAGATCTACTACTACAAGTAATTAAATATGCAAAATAACGCTACAAACCCAAATATTAAAGTATTTTAGGTGAGAGGAACTATGATGCCATCTTCAATGCCTTTGATACTCTCAAGAGACGTTTCAAGAGTTATAGAGTAGGGATATTAAACTTCTTAATTAACCACTACAAACAGAGTGAGAATAAAATTCTAAAATGGTATATTGAAAGAGATTTAAAAATAAAAATTTTTTAGGTGGATAAATTAGTATCACTAAAAAAGCTTAGATCAAGGCTTAGTCAAGGAGGATTCTCTATAGGGAGTTGGATACAATTAGAGTCTCCATCATCCGCAGAAATATTGAGTAATGGGAATTATGAATGGATTACTGTAGATCTAGAACATGGTTCTATATCCATTTCTCAACTTCCAAATATATTTAGAGCAATAGAGTTAAATAACACCTTACCATTTGCAAGACTATCTGAAGGTAATTCAGTTAACTGTAAAAGAGTGTTAGACGCTGGAGCTGCTGGAATAATTATTCCAAAGATCGAAACAAAATACCAATTGAATGAACTTATAAATGCATGCAAGTGGCCCCCTAAAGGGGATAGAGGTGTAGGATTCTCTAGATCAAATCTTTATGGTGATAACTTCGAAAAATACAAGGAACTAGCAAGTCAGCCTTTTATAGTTGGAATGATAGAAAGTAAGCTCGGTATAGAAAACGTAGATGAAATTTTATCTGTGAGTGGATTAGATGCTATATTAATTGGACCATAAGATCTTTCAGCCTCATTGGGAGTTACTGGAGAAATAGATAATCCTCTTGTGCAGAGTGCTATTGAGAAATTATTGAGAGCATGCAAAAAATTTTCAATCCCTGCAGGAATCCATATTATAAAACCTGATATAGAAGAATTAAAAATTAAAATTAACAACGATTATCAGTTCATAGCATATTCTATTGATTCCGTTTTTTTAAACTTTATTAGTAAGAACCCAATTTCTCATTTATAAATCAAAGATAAAAATGTCTTGTTGGAGATTATGAGAGAAATAATAATATTGAATTTCACAAACTAAAATTAGTAATCTTTATCCTCATCTTCTTTTTCTTCTTTTGGTTTTTTCTCTGGAGGATTTATTAGACACTCATCAACTTCAATTCCATATTTTTTAAAATCTTCAATTGAATCAATAATTTCTTCTCCATTATTTTCATTTTTGAAATATAGAGTAGGTGGAAAAGAAATATATCACTTGCTATTTCAAATGCTTCATGAGGAGTTTTCCCAGAATTTATACCAATCATAAGTGCAGGCTTCCATTGCTAAAAGTCGAGCAGTGCAACTTTCTTCCCCATATTTAGGGCACATAAAACTTAGTGCTTTTCCTAATGTCTCTCTTTGTTCTTTTTTTCAGGAACTGCAAAAGCTGTCGGAGGTAAAAAAAAGAATAATGATGCTAAAAGTAAGCGTTTCATGTTTATTCAGATTAAAGAAATATCAAACATATTAAAGATGTCCTAAAAAGATCTTTAATATCTTATTTATTTCTTCAATAATGATTTCATGCGTTTTGCGATTACTTTATTTCCTAATGAGTTTATATGGTAAGGGTCAATAAAAATATTATTCGTTCCATCTAACCAATCAGTGCCATTTACAAAAGAAGAGCAGAAGTCTTTATCGAATTCACAATACTTGTCTATTTCTTTAACTATTAAAGGGTAAACAATTTTATATTGAATCTCCACTTCTATATTTTCTTTTACAATGCTTGGAGGTAAATATTCAGAGTTAGTTTTCGTTGTAAATAAGTTTGGTTGAAGAATACTATAAAACTCGAAATTCTTGGACTTGGATAGTGTATGAGCGGAATACCAATTGTTAACTAGATGTTGAGCGATTGAGATTGCTTTTGCTTTATTAATGTCACAATCATAGGCTTTGGATTGACTACGATTAATAGAGGGTAATTGGATGCTAAATTTTTTAGCAATAGCAATATATGGAGAGAGAATAAAATTTGTAATTCTCTTTTGCATAAGTAATGGTTTTAGCGCATTTTGGATGCGTTTCTCACGACTGTGAGAAGGTACTAATTTATTTTCACTTCGGCACTGAATAATAACATCATTTATACCATCAAAAAATATAACAATGGAAGGTTTATTTTTATCTCCTATGGCATTTATTAATTGATTTAATGATTGCCTAGAAGTCCAACTTGCTTCTCCAAAATTATAGACTGGAATATCTGTAAGAGAATTGAAATGACTAGGAATTGTCTGCAAGTCTGAAGCACCAGTTCCCCACATTGTGGAACCTCCAAAAAACCATACGGAGTTATTAATCGCTTCTCCTTTAGATTTTCTTGCATTATATGGACCTGATACGTTTGTGTATTTAAAGTTTACTTTTTCCCTTCTCCAACCAATAAAACTACTATAGATTGAATTAAGTTTAGAATTTTCATTGAATAATTCAATAGAGAACTCTTTGTTTGAATATGTCGGATAGTACGCTCTAGGGTCTATGGTTTGATTAAGTTGAGAATAAAAGAATGGTCTGAGTCTTTCGTATAGTCGATAGAAAAGTGCGGGAAAAAATAGCAAGATACCAATTATGATGATATTAATGCCTATTATTTTTGAGATCTTTTTGGCACGTGAGTTCAACATATAAGTCAAAAAATAGAATAAATTAAAGGCGCAACTACTGATCCCTGAGTAAACACAATAAGTGCTCCCATGAGAACGATTGTGATAATTAAGGGTGCTAACCAATATTTCTTTCGGACTTTAAGAAAGTCCCAGATGTCTTTAACAAGTTCAAAAAATGCTTCCATGTTTCGAAAGATACGGTTCAGGTCAGCTCGATG
>QCCW01000009.1 GCA_003281125.1 Prochlorococcus sp. AG-347-N23
ATAGCTTGCTATTATTGAGTTGTTTGATAAATCTAAATAATAAGATTGTTTACACGAATTAAGCAATCTTTCTAAATTCTTGAGAGAATCTTACTACAAAAACTTAATTTTAATTTAATAGTCTATAAAATATGAAAATTTCAATTCTCTTAATTGAAGATGATCGTGATATGCGTGATTTGGTGGCTAGGCATTTAGAACATTCTGGATTTGATGTCCAAAAAGCAGAAGATGGCATCAAAGGCCAAGCATTAGCACTTCAATACTCACCAGATTTAATACTCTTAGATTTAATGTTACCAAATGTTGATGGATTAACTTTATGTCAGAGACTTAGAAGAGATGAAAGAACTTCAAATATTCCAATATTGATGATAACAGCGCTTGGTGGTCTAAAAGATAAAGTTACCGGTTTTAATTCTGGTGCTGATGACTATATCACTAAACCATTTGATTTAGAGGAATTACATGTACGAATAAAAGCATTATTAAGGAGAACCAACAGAGCACAGCTGAACTCTAGTAATCAGCAAGAAATTTTAAATTATGGTCCCCTTACTCTTGTGCCGGAAAGATTTGAAGCAATATGGTTTGAATCTCCAGTTAGATTAACTCACCTTGAATTTGAGTTACTTCATTGTCTGCTACAAAGGCACGGTCAAACTGTATCACCAGCATTGATTCTTAAAGAGGTATGGGGATATGAACCTGACGATGATATAGAGACAATAAGGGTTCACATTAGACATTTGCGTACTAAATTAGAACCTGATCCGCGCAAGCCAATATACATAAAAACTGTATATGGTGCTGGGTATTGTTTAGAATTACCAATAGGATCTCAAGTAGAAATTGCAAAGCAAGATTTTATTCAAGCAAGAAAAACTGATTTAATAAATTCCACAATAGATTAAATTTTATAAATCCAATGAAATTTTTAAAAATGTAATCTCCCATGCCAATCTTGGTTGAACGTTTTTTAAGGAAATTTTTAATTGTTCAAGTTTTTGTACTAAATTAATATTTTTTGTCTTTCTCCACCAAATTATTTGAATTAAATTAACTAAGCAAATCTGTTGAAAAATTTCTAATTTTTCAGATATCAGTTTAGATACTTCTAATATCTCTAGACTATCCTTTAATGGATAAGCCAATTTATTTACAATTTCATCAGTTAAATCATTCCAAATTGCAATATTATTCAATAATTGACTAGGAGATCCATTGGCAGAGTTTATTAAATCTTCAAACTTTAGTTTTGTATTAATGCTAGATTTAGAAGAATCTAAATAATCTTTTAAAATAAAATCTATCTGTTTGGAAGAAAAAGATCGAAACTTGATTAATTGACATCTTGAGATTATCGTTTCTAGGAGTAGGTTCAATTTTGATGTCAATAATATAAAAATGCCATTATTAGGTTCTTCTAGTGTTTTTAAAAGGCAATTTGAAGATGCTTCGTTTAAAAGGTGAGCATCAATGATTAAAACAATTTTTTTTTCTGAGTTTATTGATTTTTGACCAAGAAAAGTTTTGATATTACGTATTTGAGCAATCTTAATAATCTCAGATTCACTTTTTGTTTTTTTTTCAAGATCGGAACTTTGTGCTCCGTTAGCTTCCAAATTAGAATTTGGTTCGATAATTAAAAAATCTGGATGGTTATTGTTGTTAATTTTCTCTTCAATATTTCCTTCCAAAGAAGATTGCTTGAAAATCTCTTTTATAAATTGGAGAGCAGTTTGTTTTTTTCCTATTCCTTCAGCACCATAAAATATATAACCATTAGCAAATGATTTTTTTCTAATTATGTTTTCAAGATATTTATTAACTTCTTGATTAGAGAATAAATCATATTTTTTAACCAAAATCATTTGTCACTAGAAAAATTGTTTAATATAGTATCTTTAATTTCATTTGAAATAGTTTTAATATTTTGGGTAGCAGATATTACTTTCCAGTTTTTTTGTTTGGCAATTAGTTTGAAGCCTTGATTAACTTTTTCTAAAAATCTAATGCCTTCTGATTCTATTCTATCTGGAATTTCATTTTTTCTTCGCAAGATACTTTCCAATGGAGAAATTTCTAAGAAGAAAGTTAGGTCAGGATATTCACCTTGACACACAATAGATTCAAGATTCTTGATTATTTCTAAATTTATTTTTCTTCCATAACCTTGATAAGCCAGGGTAGAATCTGAAAATCTATCACTAATTACCCAATCATTATTATTTAAAGCCGGTGTAATAACTTTTGAAACATGTTCAGCTCTGTCGGCTGAATAAAGTAATAATTCTGCAAGCGATGAAGGTTTATTATTTTCATTGTTATCAAGAATAAGTCCTCTTAATTTTTTACCCAAAAGGCTTCCTCCTGGCTCTCTTGTTGTGATTAATTTAGATCCTGTTTTCATTAGCCCACTACTAG
Source organism: Prochlorococcus sp. AG-347-N23 (assembly GCA_003281125.1). Taxonomy (GTDB): domain Bacteria; phylum Cyanobacteriota; class Cyanobacteriia; order PCC-6307; family Cyanobiaceae; genus Prochlorococcus_A. Next base: position 2,428 of record QCCW01000009.1, read on the forward strand.
GGAGCCATCTAGATATTTCATCTACTTGGGTAGTCTTACCACATCCATCAATACCTTCAATAACAATAAATTTTCCTTTCATTTAATCCAAATATAAAGCATTAATTACAACTGTAATAGAGCTAAAAGCCATTAATAATGCTGCTATTGAGGGAGTAAGAAGAATGCCATATTTGGGGAATAAAATGCCCGCAGCTATGGGTAAAGCCACTAAATTGTAACCAAAAGCCCATATTAGATTCTGTTTTATTTTTTTTATAGTTTTTTTTGCAAGATTTAATGCGTAGGGTAATCCATTTAGTCGATCTCCCATTAATACTACATCTGCGTTTGCCTTAGCTATTTGAGTTCCTGATCCAACTGCAATTCCTAAGTCTGATGATGCCAAGGCTGGGACATCATTAATACCATCGCCAATCATAGCTACTTTATGATTGATTTTTAAATTTTCTATAGTCTTAAGTTTCATTTGAGGAAGAAGATCCCATTTTACTTCTGTTTCTTTACATCCAATTTTTTTTGCTAAGGCTAAAACTGTTTGCTTTCTATCTCCACTTAAAATATTAATTTTAAATTTGTTTTCTCTCAAATTTTGAACTGTTTTTATTGAATCCTCTCTGAGTAAATCTCCTAATAAGATAAAGCCTAGTAACTTATCTTTTATACTCACTCCAATGATTGTATTCGTTTGTGTTTCTTCATTTTCAATTACTTTTTTTGCATCATTATCAAAAATTATTCCTTGGCTTAATAACCATTCAATATTTCCAATATTAATAAGACCATCAATTGAATCAAGTTTTCCAGAAATACCTCTACCTGAATGGGTGAAAATTTTTTTTATTGGAAATAAAGTTAAATTTTGTTTTTGGGCCTCTTGAATTAAAGCATGTGCGATTGGATGTCTGCTCTCCTTTTCTAAGCTGGCAGCTATTCTTAATAAGAATGAATGATCATTATTGTTTTTATAACCAACAATGAAAGGCTTACCTTTTGTTAATGTACCGGTCTTATCAAAGATAATATGATTAATTTTTGAAGCAATCTCTATTTTGTCACCTCCTTTAAATAAAACCCCTTTTTTTGCAGCTTTACCTGATGCGACAGTAATTACTGTTGGTGTAGCTAAACCTAATGCACAAGGACAAGCTATTACTAAAACAGCAATTGATAATTGAATTGCCAAACTCAAGAAATTTTCAGCATTACTTCCAAGAGAACTATGAAGTGTGTGGCTTGAGTCCGTTATAAATTGATTATGATTATTATTTAGTAAATCAGGCCAAATGTGTTTTGCCCCTTTCCACCAAAAAAAGAAACTTAAAGTGGCAAAAATAAGTACAAAGTAAGTAAATTTCCCTGCAATATTGTCAGCAATTCTCTGAATGGAAGGTTTTTTAGCATTTACAGATTCAATCAGACTTACTAGTTTTGCAAGAGAAGAATCCCCTCCTACTTTTTGTACTTTTAGTTTAAGAGTTGAATTAAGGTTTAAGGATCCACTAGATAAAGTTTCACCTTCTTTTACTTCGATAGGTTTAGATTCTCCAGTAATATGTGAGACATCAACATATGAATTTCCCTTAGTAACAATGCAATCAGCAGGGACTCTATCACCTGCTAAAACTTGAATCTCTTGATTTGGTTTTAAAGCATTTATTCTAATTGACTTTAATTGATTATTTTCTGTGTAGATATTTGCTATTTCAGGTTGAAGATCTAATAACTCTCCAATTGATGAGCCAGTTTGATATCTAGCTCTTTCTTCTAAGAAACGCCCTATAAGTATAAATCCCAATAACATAACTGGTTCATTAAAGAAACAAGGAAAACCAGTAGTAGGAAATATTAAGGATAGAAGACTTGTTGTATATGCGCTAGTTACTCCAAGAGCTACTAAAGAATCCATATCCGGGCGGTTCTTTATAAATGATTTAAATCCATTAATAATTATTTTTCTTCCAGGCAACATTAAAGCTAATGTTGCTAATGAGGCGTGAAAAAATAAATTACCTAATATTGGAAAATTTATATATCTTCCTTCTGCTAGATGACCTAAACCTGAAAATAATAAAAGTATTAGAGCAAAAGTGAGTTTTTGCCATTGATTATTCCAATTCTTTTTTTTTTCTAATTCTTCTTTATTTATTTTTTTTGAAAAATCATTAATGTATATTTTTGATGGAAAACCATTCTCTTTTAGGGTATCAAGAACTGTTTCTATCTCTATGTGTCTCTGACTAAATTCAAAATATGCACTTTCAGTGAGTAAGTTAACAGAAACATTTTCAATACCATCAGAATTATTTAATATTTTTTCAACAGTACTAACGCAACCACCGCACTTCATTCCTGTGATGCTTAATTGAATGCTCTCCATATTCTTATCATTGAAGCGAATAAATGCTTGGCTTCATTTTCAACTATAATAATAAATGTAATAGACTTTTTAAATAGTTAATTTTTAAATTATTATACTATACTTATTAGATTTAAAGCAGTGCCTAGTAATCAAAACAGAGATAATTTTATTGATAAAGCATTCACTGTAATTGCTGAATCTATAGTTAAAATAATGCCTATTGCAGAAAAAGAAAAAAAGGCTTACATTTACTACCGAGATGGCCTAGCAGCTCAAAATAATGGGGATTATTCGGAAGCTTTAGAGTATTACAAAGAGAGTTTACAACTGGAAGAAAATAAAATCGATAGGGGTGAGACTCTTAAAAATATGGCAATTATATATATGAGTAATGGTGAAGAGGATTTGTCTATTGAAACTTATGAAAAAGCATTAGCAGAAAATCCTAAACAGCCATCATGCTTAAAAAATATAGGTTTAATTTATGAAAAAAGAGGAAGATATGCCGAGCAAAATGGTGATTTAGATCAGAGAGATATTTGGTTTGATAAAGCTGCAGAAGTTTGGTCTAAAGCAGTTAAATTATATCCTGGTGGATATTTAGATATTGAGAATTGGCTTAAAAACTCAGGAAGAAGTTCAATCGATATGTATCTCTAATATTTTTTACTGTGATAAAGCATATTTAACTGCTTCTTTTATATTAGAAATCTCTTTAATATTGATTGAATTTTGAAAATGATCATTTAGATCCTCATCTAATATTGGCACTATTACATTTTTAATTCCTAGTCTTGCAGCTTCCTCTATCTTTGCACGCAGGTTATTCGATTTTCTAACTTGACCGCTCAAACCCAACTCTCCAATAAATGAGCTGTTTGCCAAAGGAGGAATATTTTTTAAACTTGATAAAATTGAAATTGCTACGCCTAAGTCAGATGAAGGATCATTGATCTCAAAACCACCCCCAGTAGCAATATAACAATCAAATTCAGCTAATTTAATGCCTACGTGTTTTTCAATAACAGCAAGTATTTGATGTAATCTGTTAATACTAATTCCAGTTGTAGTTCTTCTCGGGTTACTGTAGAAAGTTTTATTTACTAATGCTTGTATATCAACTGCAAATGGTCGAGTACCTTCATTTGTGATAGTAGTTGTTACACCTGATATGTTTTCTTTATTAGTAAAGATTGAAGTTGGGTTTTTTACTTCTTTTAAGCCTTTTTCAAGCATTTCAAAAATCCCTATTTCAAAGGTCGATCCAAATCGATTTTTTATACTTCTTAGTAATCTATGAGAAGAAATTTTATCTCCTTCAAAGTTTATTACTACATCAACTAAATGCTCTAGAGTTTTCGGACCAGCTAAAGCTCCATCTTTGGTGACATGACCAATAATTAGGAGTGCAATATTATTTTGTTTTGCTAGATTCTGCAATTCAGAAGAACATTCTCTAACTTGAGAAACCGATCCTTGAGAACTTTCCATCTCATGATTATGAATAGCTTGAATACTATCGATAATTGCGAAACATGGATTTACACGTTTGATCTCTTCAATTATTAAATATAAATTAGTTTCTGCAAAAATTTTTAAATCAATACTCTTCTGATCTAATCTTTCCCATCTAATTTTTACTTGTTCTAAAGATTCTTCTGCAGTTACGTACAAAACTTTCTCGTTGAGTGATATTTTTCCTGCTGATTGCAGAACTATTGTGCTTTTCCCTATCCCAGGCTCTCCTCCAAGTAACACAACAGATCCAGGCACTATCCCACCTCCAAGAACTCGATCAAACTCGTTAAAACCACTAGTAAATCTTGATATTTTTTTAGATGAAATTTCATTAAACGGTATAGCTTTCTGACTATTTTTTATATCTTGATTTTTAGATCTTTTGCTTTTCATTTCTTCGACAATGGAATTCCATGAGTTGCAACTAAGGCATTTACCAAAGTATTGAGAAGTTTCAGTTCCGCAATTTTGACAAATAAAAGTCGACAATTTGCTAGACATTTAGTTTTTTAAATTAAGTAGTGGAACTAGAATATTTGGGATATTGCCCCTCTACAAGTTAGATTAGGTTAATAATAAATTCTCTTACTGATTAGCTAATAGAAACAAATGGCTCTATCTAGTCAAACTAAAGAAACAATCCTTGTCGCAGATGACGAGGCAAGTATTAGAAGAATTCTGGAGACGCGTCTTTCCATGATTGGCTATAAAGTTGTAACTGCAAGTGATGGGAAAGAGGCACTGAAGTTATTTAAAGATTATGAGCCTGATCTAGTAGTGCTTGACGTAATGATGCCAAAGTTAGATGGCTATGGAGTTTGTCAAGAATTAAGGAAGGATTCTGATGTCCCAATAGTTATGTTAACTGCATTAGGAGATGTTGCAGATAGGATAACAGGCTTAGAATTAGGGGCTGACGATTACGTAGTTAAACCATTTAGCCCCAAGGAATTAGAAGCTAGAATAAGGTGTGTTCTTAGAAGAATCGATAAAGAACAAATTCCTGGAATGCCTAATTCAGGATTAATTGTGGTTACTGATATAAAAATTGATACAAATCGAAGACAAGTTTTTAAAAGTGATGAGAGAATCAGATTAACTGGGATGGAATTTAGTCTTTTAGAGCTTTTGGTGAGTAGGTCAGGAGAGCCCTTTAGTAGAGGAGAAATTTTGAAAGAGGTTTGGGGATATACGCCCGAGAGACATGTAGATACAAGAGTAGTCGATGTTCATATATCGAGATTAAGATCAAAGCTGGAGGCAGATCCTGCAAATCCAGAGTTAATATTAACAGCGAGAGGCACAGGATATCTTTTTCAAAGGATAGTTGATATTTCTCCTTTTGATAGTAAATAAATGGCGAAAGAAACTGTCCCTAAAATTAATAAGTCCAGAGCTATAAGAAGATTAGTTATTTGGTATAAGAGAAACTCGGCTGTAACTTCTATAGTTGATACTGCTGCTAATTCTGCAGCAACTGCTGGTAATGTGGCGGGGAATGTTGTTTCTGGTGCTGGATCTGTAGTAAGCACAGCAAGTAATGTTGCTAGTAATGTAGCAGGAAATGTAGCTGGTAACGTAGTTTCAAGCGCTGAATCTGTTGTTAATACTGCTAGCAGTGTAGTTTCAAATGCTGGCATATTGGCTAAAAATACATTACAGCCATTAGTTTTTGATCCATTAAAAAGATTACAAAATAGCGATAATATTTTGGATAATTTGGAGGAAACTCATTCTAATAGGATTTGGATAGCAGTTGATGGCATGGGTGGAGATCATGCTCCTGGGCCGATTCTTGAGGGTTGTCTTGAAGCCATAAGTAGATTTCCGATAAATATAAAGTTTGTTGGCAAGATTGAAGAAGTGAAAAATGCAGCAGAAAAAACTGGTTTAACAGAATTACTTGAAAAAGAAATAGAAAATAATCGTTTTGAATTAATTGATAGTGATGATCCTATAGGAATGAATGAAGAAGCTACTACAGTCAGAAAAAGGAAAAACGCTAGTATAAATGTTGCAATGGATTTAGTAAGAAATAATAAAGCAAAAGCTGTTTATTCAGCTGGAAATTCAGGTGCAATGATGGCTTCTGCCATATTTAGAATTGGGAGATTGAAAGGGATTGATAGACCAGCTATAGGCGCATTATTTCCAACAAGGGATCAAACTCGCCCTGTATTAGTTTTAGATGTTGGTGCAAATACTGATTGTAAACCCTCTTATCTACATCAATTTGCTCTGCTTGGTAATATTTATGCAAAAGATGTCTTGCAAGTCAAAAAACCAAGAATTGGCCTCTTAAATATCGGAGAAGAAGAATGCAAAGGTAATGATTTATCTCTTAAAACATTTGAACTATTGTCTACTGAAAAAAGTTTTGATTTTGGAGGTAATTGTGAAGGTCGAGATGTATTGTCAGGTAGTTTTGATGTAGTCGTCTGTGATGGGTTTACCGGTAATATATTATTGAAGTTTCTTGAATCAGTAGGAGGCGTTTTATTAGATATTTTGAGATCTGAGCTGCCAAGAGGAAGGCGTGGGAAAGTTGGTTCAGCTTTTTTAAAGAGTAATCTACTCAGAATAAAAAAAAGGTTAGATCATGCTGAGCATGGTGGTGCCTTACTACTTGGGGTAAATGGTATTTGCGTGATTGGCCATGGTAGTAGTAAGTCCTTATCCGTTGTTAGTGCTCTTAGATTAGCTCACTCGGCAGTGAATCATAACGTGATGGAAAATTTAAATCAACTTCAAAAGCTTCAAGTTTTAAATTCATAAAACATATTTTGTCAAATTTATGTTTGACTAATATAAGTAACTAAAAAAACTCTTTTGGAAGTAATAAAGTTTAAGCAGATTGGAGTCTCATTTAAAGGAAGTGGAAGTTATGTCCCCGAACAAATACTAACTAATGAAAAAATTAGTCAAAAAGTAGACACTAGTGATGAATGGATACAGTCTAGAACTGGTATTTCTGAGAGAAGAATTTCTAGCTCAGGAGATAATGTAACTGAGATGGGTTATAAAGCAGCACTATCTGCGATTAAAATGACCAATTGGGATATTAAAACGATTGATTTAATTGTCTTAGCTACTTCTACTCCACATGATTTGTTTGGTTCAGCTCCATCTATACAAGCTAAATTGGGTGCTCATAATGCAGTAGCTTTCGATTTAACTGCAGCATGTAGTGGTTTTTTATTTGCCTTGATAACAGCCGCACAATTTTTAAAAGGGGGCAGTTTTAAAAGGGCCATTGTTATAGGAGCAGATCAATTATCAAGCTTTGTTGATTGGAATGATAGAAGAAGTTGTATTCTCTTTGGAGATGGCGCAGGTGCATTGGCAATTGAAGCTACAAATGAATTTGATAATTTCCTTGGTTTTGATATGAGAACAGATGGCGAAAGGGGTTCGTTTTTAAATCTTCCAACAAAAAATAATAGGGATTCAATAATTGATAACATTGATTTTTTAAAAGGAGGTTTTTCTCCTATAAATATGAATGGTCAGGAAGTGTATAAATTTGCGGTTAGAGAAGTACCCATAATTCTTAATAATTTGTTTAGAAAAACAAAATACAGTTCTGATGAAGTTGATTGGCTTGTACTGCATCAAGCTAATCAAAGAATATTAGATTCTGTAGGAGAGAGGTTAAAAATTCCTAGAGAAAAAATTCTTAGTAATTTAGCAAAATATGGCAACACCTCAGCAGCAACAATTCCACTAGTGATGGATGAGGCTATTAGAGATAATAGAATTCAACAAAATGATATTATTGCCACAAGTGGTTTTGGTGCTGGGCTAAGTTGGGGTGCAGCCATCATCAAATGGGGTTAAAACAAAATCAGGAAAATTATGACAGTTGTATGGGTATTCCCTGGACAAGGTTCTCAAAAAATTGGGATGGCGAAACAAATTGAAAATTTGCCTAACGCAAAGGAGAGGTTTAGTTTCGCTTCTGAGATATTTGAGAGAAATTTATTTGAAATTTGTGAAATAGATTCTGAAACAATTAATCCTCTTAATGATCTGAATAACACAATAAATACACAAATTTGTCTTTTTCTCGTTGAATCGATTTTATTAGATGCCCTAAAGGGGAAAGGGTTTAAACCAAATTATGTTGCTGGCCATAGTCTTGGAGAAATCACGGCACTCTATTGTGCGGACGTTTTTTCTTTCGAGGATTGTGTTTCACTAATAAAAGTAAGATCCCAATTAATGGTTAATGCTGGAAAAGGATCTATGGCAGCATTAATTGGTTTTGATAGAGATCAACTTGATTTTTTAGTAAATCAAGTTGATGATGTTGTAATTGCTAATGATAATAGCTCTTCTCAAGTTGTTTTATCAGGATCTGATCAAGCATTAGATAAATTGTCGAAGGAAATTTCTTGTAAAAGATTCCTCAAGTTAAATGTTTCAGGTGCATTTCATTCAACATTTATGAATGAACCTTCATCAAAATTTTCAGAATATCTTAAAAAGATTGAATTTAAAAGTGCTTCTTTTCCAGTCATAAGTAACTATAAACCTTCACTTTGTAGTGATCCAAACGAGCTTAAAATTAGATTAGAAAAACAAATGTGTAATGGAGTGAGGTGGCGAGAAACTATGGATTTAATGGCAAAAGATAGTGATCTTCATATTGTTGAAATTGGTCCTTCTAATGTACTAAGTGGTTTAGGAAAAAGACATCTTAAAGATGTAAAAATTTCTCAAGTTTCATCTTCTGATCAAATATCTTATTAATTTGTATGAAAAATCATACTATTCAAAAATTAACCTATGAATTAGTTAGCAAGCTTTTTGTATTTCCTATTTATAAATTTGTATTTAAAGGTCATTTAATAGGTAGAGACAATATTCCGCAAAAAGATTCCTTTATTATGGTTTCTAATCATGGCTCTTTACTCGACCCTCCTTTGTTAGGCCATGCCCTTGGACGTAATATATCTTTTATGGCTAAGGCAGAGCTTTTTAAAATTCCTTTTCTAGGCTTTATTATTAAGGCTTGTGGAGCGTATCCTGTAAAAAGAGGAATTGCTGATAAAAATACAATTAAAACAGCATGTAGCAAATTATCAAATGATAATTCTATTGGAATTTTTATTGATGGCACTCGTCAAAAAAATGGTCGAGTAAACAAGCCCAAACAAGGTGCAGCATTATTAGCTTTTAAAAATCAAAAATTATTATTGCCTGTTGCAATAGTTAATTCACATAGACTAATAAGATTTAAATTCTTTATTCCTTTGTTTTCAAAAATAGTTGTTAAAGTAGGCAAACCTGTTCAACCTCCACTAAGTTCATCAAGAGATGATCTGAATTCTGTAACAATGCACCTTCAAGATAAAATTAATAATTTGATTGGATGAATATTTAGTTAATTGGAGAAATAGGGTAAAGAGGTAAAACTTTTCTCCAGGAATCTATATTTGAATCGAATAAATTTTTATTTGATAAATCTAATAGTTCTTTTAAATCTTCTTTATCATCATAATGAGCTTCAAAAGAAAGTTCTTTACTCTCAAGTTCTTTGACAACTTTTGGTAAAACTCTTTCTCGAATCATTAGATCAGAGGAGTTTTTTTCGTAATGACAAATTTCATATTTACCTGCAATAAAACCCTTTCGTTTTAATTTTTTGTAAATCCAGAATGATTTTTTGTTTGTAATGATATTATTTTTTGATGCAATTCTTTTTGCCATTATTTCAAATGAACTAAAACTTTCTAAGGGACAATTTAGTTGTTGGGAGATAGTTCTTGCTAAAACTACAATTAGTCGTGAAGCATTAAAATTTGCTGGCCCTATGCTGACAGATAGCTTATTTATTTTTTGTAAATTTTCTTTGGAAATGAATTTATTAAGATCATTAATTAAGTTATTGCAAAGGTCATTATCAAATTTTTTGATAAATAATTCATCAGATTCAAGGGTATTGTTTTTTCTATACCCAAAGCCAAAAGAATTGTCTGTGCTATGAATTACTAATGTAGGGTAATTTTCTATTTGTTTGAGTTTTGTCATTTATTACCTTTAAACAGGTAATTCCATTCCTGGATTACACTTAGACCATTTACCAAATTCATTTTCAAAACTTTCACAAGATTGAACATCCCAATCAGTTTTATAATCACCATTATCAGCTTTAACTATATTGACATGAATGAAAGGTTTTTTTGCTTTAAAATCAGGTAGATCACAAATATGATCAACACCATGATTATTCTCAACATCATGATATGTGATACATCTATCAACCCATTTACAGTTGATGCAAATGCACATGGTTATTTAATAAAATGAAAAGTAGCTTCCACACAGATCATACACTAATAATTGACGAATTAGAAACAAGTATAAAATTTCATAATTTGGATTTAATCTTAGGTTATTTACCTAGAGGATCATATTTGGTTGGTGGTTACATAAGAGATATAATTTTGGGAAGAGAAACTGAAAATGTAGATGTTGATATTGTGGTTCCTTTAAATGCAATTGAAATTGGTAAAAAGATTGCAGAAAATTTTGGATCAAAATTTATAATTTTAGATGAAAAAAGAGAAGTTGTAAGAATTATTCTTAATCAAATTTATGTTGATATTGCTAATCAGGTTTCATCTTCGATAGAAGGAGATTTATGTTCTAGAGACTTTTCGATTAACTCAATTGCTTTTTTATTTGATAATAAGTGTTTGTTTGATCCATTAAATGGTCTTGAAGATCTAGAGATTTCTTTGCTTAGAACTAACTCTGAAAACAATTTACTAAATGATCCTTTACGAATATTAAGATGTTTTAGATTTGTTTCAGAATTGAATTTTAAAATCGATCTAAAATTGGTTGATTTCATAAAAAAAAATAAAGGAAAATTATATGTTGTTGCTAAAGAGAGGATTAATTATGAAATACAGAAAATAGTACATGGGGAAAATGCTCTAGAGGCTGTACTTTTAGTAAAAAATCTTCATATTTTTGGGTCTGATAATTTATACAAAGATTCTTTTTTTTTGAATTTAGATAAAATTAATTATGAAATACTTAATCATAAAGAAAAAGAAAAATTTTTACCATCCTTCTTTATTTCTCAAATTTTAGATGTTGTATCTTTAGAGAAACTTAAATTTAGTAAAGCTGAAATTGCAAAAACGAAGTTATTGCGAAAATGGCACTTTTTTTTGAAGAAAAAAAATATCGCTAAGTTAAACGAATTAGATAGATTTGAATTACATCAAGAATTGGAAAAGTTTCTCCCATCTTTTATTTTTTATTTACCTCAAAATTTACGCTTAGATTGGCTCAATAGGTGGCGTGACAAGAATGATAAATTATTTCATCCCGAAAATTTAATTAGTGGTGATGTAATCAAAAAAAATTTAAAAATAAAAGATGGGCCTATCTTAGGAGAGCTTTTACAATATCTTTCAAAGGAGCTTGCATATCAAAGATTGAATAATTTTGATGAAGCTATTTATAAAGCAAAGCAATGGATTGAACAAAATGCGCCAAAATGTGATTAAATACACATAGCTTAGTTTTGTTTAGAAGTTCAGACTTCAAAAATCATTATTTAAAATTTATGAGCATTCGCATTTACATTGGCAATTTACCACAAGGATTTAATCCAAAAGAATTTGATAAGCTTTTAAAATCAATCTCTGATTCCATAAGATTTAAAGCAGTTTTAGATAAGGAAACCAAGGAATGCAGGGGGTTTGGTTTTGCGACAACAAACAATGAAGAGAATGCTAATTTACTAATTCAAAAATTAAATAGTTTTGAATTTAATGGTTCTAAATTGAGAGTTGAGTTATCAGAAAAGAAAGATTCTCCTTCAAACAAAAGGAATAATGGAAACTCTAATAAGAATAAGAAGAGGAAAGATTTTAAGAAAATTGTCCATAGTGATGCCCCTAATCTTGAAGCTCCTGATCCAAGATGGGCTGGAGAACTATCTAAATTAAAAGATTTGTTAGCTAATCAGAAAACACCTGTTTAGTTATTTAATCCGAGAAATTAAAAAAGATATTGGCAACTCAAAGGCTTTGACTGAATTTTTTACAAAAGCTCTATTATTGAAGACATCATAATCTAATCTTTCAATTGAATCTAATATGCCTCTATAAAGACGTAGAGATGTCCATACTGGCCATCTTGCGTCAGAGGAGAGCCACTTTATCCCATCTTCAGACTTTTGAAACCACTCCCTAGCTCTGGTTAATTGAAACTTCATAAGTGATTTCCATTGATTGTTTATTTCGCCTTTTAAAAGTTTTTCTTCAGAATAATTAAATTTTTCAATATCAGCTAGTGGGAGATAAATCCTACCTCTTCCCCTGTCTTCTCCAACATCTCTCAATATATTAGTCAATTGATTTGCTATTCCTAAAGCTACAGCTGCTTCTGAAGGGTCAGGCTTGGCACTCCATGGCGCAGATGTATAAGCGCTATCAATTCCCATGACATTCTGAGTCATTAAACCAACAGTCCCTGCCACTCTATAACAATAGAGTTTTAATTCATCAAAATCTTTGTATCTAAATTTATTAAGATCCATCCTTTGACCTTCTATCATATCTAAGTAGGGTTGAATACTTTGTGGATATTTTTCGAGGGTATCTAATAAAACTGCATCTAGTTCAGATTGAATATTCCCTTTAAAAACATTTTTTGTATTTTCTTCCCATGCATCTAAATTATCTGAGAGCTCATCCTGAGATTTAGTTGAAGCTTCCGCGCTATCCATTATTTCATCTGTTCTTCTACACCATACATAAATAGCCCAAATAGCTTTTCTCTTCTCTAGAGGGAGTAGAAGAGTTCCCAAGTAAAAGGTTTTAGCCCATTTTTGAGTTTCTTTACGGCATATTTCGTATGCTTGATCTAGTTGAGAAATTGAATTTTTCAAAAAGTTTTAGCTGATGTTACGTATTTTTAATGTTTTATAAAACATTCTGGGTTTTTTGGGAATATTCATTATTAATGGATTCCGCGCATAATTTACCACTTAAAACAGCTCCTTCCATAGAGGCTAAATATTTTTGCATTGTATAATCACCAGCTAAAAAGAAATTTTTAATGGGAGATTTCTGGCTTGGTCTGAACTCTTGACATCCAGGAACTGCCTTGTAAACAGATCTTGGAGTTTTGACAACTTTATATTTTCTTAATTGAGTCTTTTTATCACCTATGAAATGTGTTGGGAATAATTTTTTTAGTTCTTCCATAGTTGCATCAACAATATCTTGATCACTTCTATTAATCCAGTCTTTTGCTGGTGCGAAAACCAATTCAAGCATTGACCTATTTGGATCTTCATATTCTTTACATGTAATGCTCATATCTGCATAAACACTGAGAAGTGGTGATCTGCTAAAAAGTAGATGGTCAATATTTGTTAATTTTTTGTCAAACCATAAGTGAATATTAATAACTGGTACACCATTTAAACCATCTAATTTAGAAAAAGCATCTAGCCCCTTCCATTGTTCAGGTATCATTAATTTAAAAAGATCTACAGGCATTGCACTAACATAAGCGTCTGCAGTTATCTCTTTTTTTTCTTTTTCGTTTAAAGAAGCAATAGTAAAACTTTTAACAGTGCTGTCTTCGTTAAGGTTGATTTCCCTTAATGGGCTATTCATATGTACTTCTCCACCACGAGCAGTGATGTAATCGACCATTGGTTGGCAAAGTCTTTCTGGAGGAGCTCCGTCAAGGAATGCCATTTTCGAACCATTTTTTTCTTGAAGAAATCTGTTTAGTGCTGTTAATAAAACCGTAGATGATATTTCATCGGGCCCAATGAAATTCAAAGCTTTACTCATTGCTATAAAAACTTCGTCATTAACTCTTTCAGGAATATTGTGTTCTTTAAGCCAATCTGTCCATGATTTGGAATCACATTTATCAAGGTACTTTTGACCTCTTAACATTGCAGGAACTAAACCCAATCCAAAAAGAATCTTTTCATTCCATGAAAGCATATCATTGTTACTTAATATTGCTGAAACTCCATTAACTGGAGCTGGAATATCTGGAAAGTCAAATCTACTATAAGTTCCTGGCTCGGATGGTTGATTAAAAATCATTGAATGGCTCTTCCATTGAAGCCTATCTTCAATATCTAATTCCTTAAAAAGTTCCAACATATTAGGATAAGCTCCAAAAAATATGTGCAAACCCGTCTCATACCAATCTCCATCTTCATCTTTCCATGCAGCAACTTTTCCCCCTAAAACATCTCTAGCTTCTAAAACAATTGGTATGTGACCATTATCAATCAGGTATTTAGCACATGATAAACCTGCTAAACCTGCACCTGCAATTACAACACGCATTATAAAATCAAGAAATAAATTAACACTTATTAATAAGCTACATTAAAGTTAGAACATTATAGTTTTTTTCGTTGATTAATTCGCAAAATTATGGAAAAAATACTTTTAAAATCAACTACTCGACATGTAAGAATTTTTACTGCTGAAGTTGTTGACAATGAATTACAGTTTCATCCTAGTAAACTGACTCTTGATTTAGATCCCGATAACGAGTTCATTTGGAACGAAAATTCTCTAAACAAAGTAAATGATAAGTTTAATGAATTAATTAAAGAGAGGGCAGGAAAGGATCTAAATGACTACGAACTTCGAAAAATAGGTTCGGCCATTGAAGGCTTAATTAAAATTTTGCTTCAAAATGGGCAATTAAGTTACAACCCAGATTGTAGAGTAATGAATTATTCAATGGGTTTACCAAAGACAAGTGAATTACTGTGAATAGACCACCCTCAAATAGAAGGCCAAGGAGAGGCTCAAATAGAAGTTATTACTCTTCAAATCCAAGAGATATAGATCCTTATGGACAGAGAAATAGTAGATTGCCTGCTTCATCTCCTGAACAAAAAATTAATTTTAGTACAGGAACGATTGCTGTTCTTGCTGGAGTATTAATCCTTGGAGTTGGTATTGGGAGCGCGATCACCAGTACAACAGATGGTGGACAGGGAAATATAGCAAGTCAACAACAATTAGATATGGCCGTTCCAGATCCTGAATTCTGTAGACAATGGGGTGCAAGTGCCTTTGTTATTGATGTTGAAATGTATACAACTTTGAATCCATCAACGAGTTTTGTGACTCAACCAGCTCTCCAGCCAGGTTGTGTGATTAGAAGAGAGAATTGGACAGTTTTACAAAAACAGGGAGCAATTAGTAATGAAGATGTAAGAGAATGTAAGCAAAGAATGAATACTTTTGCTTACATTGGATCCATAAGAGATAAGCCAATAGTAAAGTGCGTCTATCAAACTGATGTCAATGAAAATAAATTTATAATAAAAGGAGATGGACAAGCTGAAGATGGAGGCGTCGGAATCAATAAAGAGGCAATACAGTTTTAAATAAAAATTATATTAGCCTTAATGGGCTCTCTAAACTAGCAAATTGTGGCAGGATATTTTTCTTAAAAACTTCTGATGCTCTTGATGTATATCTAGATGGATTAGTAATTAATTTAAGTTCTCTTTTGACCTCTAAGTCAGCAACGAATGCTTTGTGGATAGTCCCAGCCGCTAATTCTCTCTCAATTGAAACAACAGGTAAAAACGAAGCTCCCAGACCTGATTGAACTGCATTCTTAATTGCTTCAAGAGAGTTAAGTTCCATCTCAATTTTTAATCTTTGAATATCAAGTCCAGAATCTTGAAGAAGTTTGTCAACAACCTTTCTTGTTGTAGATTGAGAATCTAATTTTACGAAGTTTAATTTGTATAGGTCTTCTTTTAAAAGTTCTTTTTTGTTAGAGAGCGGATGTTTAGGGGGTAAAACTAGCGCTAACTCATCTGTGGCATATGGAATCACTTGTAGCAGATTTTCCAAATCGCCAGGTAATTGTCCTCCAATAATGGCTAAGTCAATTTGTCCATTGGCAACACTCCAGCCTGTTCTTCTAGTGCTATGAACTTGAAGTTGAACAGATACGTCAGGATATTTTTGTCTAAATAGTCCTATCATTCTAGGCATTAAATAGGTTCCCGTTGTTTGACTAGCTCCAATTACAAGTGTTCCACCCTTTAGACTATTTAAATCTTCTATAGCTTTACAAGCTTCATCGCATTGATTCAAAATTCGTTCACAATATTCGAGAAGTAGTCTACCCGCTTCAGTTAAAAGAGCTTTTCTACCACCTCTATCGAAAATTGTGATCTCAAGTTGTTTTTCTAAATTTTGGATTTGTAAACTTACAGCAGGTTGGGTTACATATAAAAGATCAGCAGCTTTTTTAAAACTCCCTTGAGCAGCAATAGCTTTTAATATTCTTAATTGATCGAGAGTAAAAGGCAATTCGGGCATCTATTTCCGCCAACTATTATTTATAATTTTATAACCTAGAAGTATTCTTGTTAACAACTAAATTATTTGAAAATTTAAATTTATGGAGAATCATAAAACTTCTTTAGTTATTTTATTGTTGATTTTGATTTTTGCAGTAATTCATAGTGGAGGGGCAGCTTTAAGAATAAAAGCAGAATCAGTAATGGGACCAAGATTGTGGCGTCTATGTTTTGTTTTTTTTAGTTTGCCATCCGCAACTATCTTAATTAGTTATTTTTTGGCTCATAGATATGACGGAATCAGATTATGGAATTTACAGGGTAATAATTTCGTTTTTATGATGGTTTGGTTCTTAACTGCAATAAGTTTTTTATTTTTATATCCCGCTACTTACAATTTGCTTGAAATTCCGTCCGTTTTAAAACCTAAAGTGCGAATATATGGAACTGGGATTATGAGAATCACAAGACATCCACAAGCATTTGGTCAGATAATTTGGTGTTTTGCTCATACTTTATGGATTGGTACATCATTCACATTAATAACTTCTATTGGTTTAATTTTGCATCATCTTTTTGCAATCTGGCATGGGGACAAAAGATTAGCAAATAGATTTGGAGAAGAATTTGAGGATTTTAAAAAAAATACTTCCATAATCCCTTTTATGGCAATACTCGAGGGAAGGCAAGAATTTAAGATTAAAGAATTTTTTAGATTATCTCAACTTGGCATTTTAATTGCAATAGGAGTACTTTGGTGGTCTCATCAGTATATAAATATTGCTGTTCAAACATTTAATTCATCATTTTTGTCTGAATTTTTCAATTAACAGTTTAAAATTAAAAGAAAAGTTCTTCAAAACATGCCTCAAGCTTCAGAAATTGCCTGGTTAATTCCTGTTTTCCCACTTATTGGAGCGGTGCTTTCTGGCTTAGGACTAATAAGTATCAACAAGAAAATCAATAACTCAAGAGAAATTGTTTCTGTAGGTCTAATTTCTTTCGTTGGTATTTCTGCGGTAATTAGTTATAAAGCTCTGATTGAACAAGTAAATGGTTATCAATCAGTAGAAAGATTATTTGTATGGGCCAGCGCTGGGGATTTCACAATTCCAATGGGATTCATCCTTGATCCTTTGGGCAGTGTAATGCTTGCTTTAGTAACAACAATAACTTTGCTTGTAATGATTTATTCGCATGGTTATATGTCCCATGATAAGGGTTATGTCAGGTTTTTTACTTATTTAGCACTATTTAGTAGTTCAATGATGGGATTAATAGTTAGTCCAAATTTATTAGAAATTTACGTTTTTTGGGAACTAGTTGGAATGTGTTCTTACTTATTGGTTGGTTTTTGGTACGACAGAGATGGCGCTGCACACGCTGCTCAAAAAGCATTTGTTGTTAATAGAGTGGGAGATTTCGGATTATTACTAGGTATTCTTGGTCTATTTTGGGCAACCAATAGTTTTGATTTTACTGAAATAGCTACTGGAATTTCTCAATCAATATCTGACAGTTCAATACCTACTTGGGCTGCTTTACTACTTTGTTTTTTAGTTTTTTTAGGGCCAATGGCAAAATCTGCTCAGTTTCCTCTCCATGTATGGTTGCCAGATGCCATGGAAGGCCCTACACCTATTTCTGCACTAATCCATGCTGCAACAATGGTTGCTGCAGGAATATTTCTTGTAGCGAGACTTCAACCTTTGTACTCAATATTCCCCTCTATTCAGTTCATTGTTGCTTTAGTTGGTACTATTACTTGTTTTTTAGGAGCCTCTATAGCTTTGACACAAATGGATTTAAAAAAAGGTTTAGCTTATAGTACAGTTTCTCAGCTTGGTTATATGATGCTCGCAATGGGTTGTGGAGCGCCTATAGCGGGCATATTTCATTTAGTTACCCATGCTTGCTTTAAAGCAATGCTATTTTTGGGATCTGGGTCTGTAATACACGCTATGGAAGAAGTAGTTGGCCATCAGCCTGTATTAGCTCAAGATATGAGATTGATGGGTGGTTTGAGAAAAAAAATGCCATATACATCAACAACATTTTTGATAGGTTGTGTAGCAATTAGTGGAATTCCACCATTGGCAGGTTTTTGGAGTAAAGACGAAATACTAGGAAATGCATTCATATCATTTCCAGCTTTTTGGTTTGTAGGATTTTTAACAGCTGGTATGACTGCTTTTTATATGTTTAGGCTTTATTTTTTGACATTTGAAGGAGATTTCAGAGGGGATAATAAAGAATTGCAAAAAGAGCTTTTAGTAGCTTCTAAATCAACCCTAGATGAAGAAAAAGAAGAAGAGCATAAAGAATATGAAGATCATGGCTATATTCATGAGTCGCCCTGGTCAATGACATTCCCATTGGTCTTTCTAGCTGTACCCTCTGTAATTATTGGTTTTATGGGACTTCCATGGGACAGTAAAATTGCAAATTTGCTAGATCCTGAAGAAGCAGAAACTGCTGCAAAAGCTTTCGAATTAAAAGAATTTTTGCCTTTAGCAATAGCGTCAGTTCTTATTGCATCAGCTGGAATAATTATTGCTTATCAGGCATATTTTGCGAAAAAAATTAATTTGTCAGTTTTATTTGCCGAAAAGTTTCCTAAAATCAACCAATTTTTATCCAATAAATGGTACCTAGATGATATTAATGAAAAACTTTTTGTTAATGGTAGTAGAAAACTTGCTAAAGAAGTCTTAGAAGTTGATTCTAAAGTTGTTGATGGTGTTGTAAATCTTACTGGACTTGTAACTCTAGGTAGTGGAGAAGGTTTAAAATATTTTGAGACTGGTAGGGCTCAATTTTACGCGCTTATTGTTTTTGGAGGAGTAATTTTACTCGTTGCGATATTTGGTTTTCAATCTTCTTAAATTATGTTAATTACAATTGTGTGTCTTCACTGTCCATTAGGGTGAAAAAATACAGAAAATTTCTAGACTTTATTTAAGATAAATTTCTTATTAAATTGAGTACTTATTTTTTTACACATTTTGCGACACAAATGTTGGGAAATTTGGGAGCTGGATTGTCTGATTTTCCTTGGTTATCTGCCTCAATTTTATTCCCAATTGGTAGTGCATTTGTGATACCTTTTTTCCCAGATAAAGGAGATGGTAAAGAGGTTAGATGGTTTGCATTGTCCATTGCATTAATAACTTTTTTAATAACTGTAGGTTCATATATCAATGGCTTTGATATTAATAATGAAAATGTTCAACTGCTAGAAAAAATTAATTGGCTTCCTGATTTAGGTCTTACTTGGTCTGTTGGTGCTGATGGTATGTCTATGCCGTTAATATTACTAACTAGTTTTATAACTGCATTAGCAGTTCTTGCTGCATGGCCAGTCAAGTTCAAACCAAAGTTATTTTTCTTTTTGATATTGGTTATGGACGGTGGGCAAATCGCAGTGTTTGCTGTACAAGATATGCTTTTATTCTTTCTAACTTGGGAACTTGAATTAATTCCCGTATATTTATTACTGGCCATATGGGGTGGCAAAAATCGACAATATGCTGCAACAAAATTTATCATTTATACAGCTGGCAGTTCTATCTTCATTCTCTTAGCAGCGTTAGCGATGGGTTTCTATGGTGCCGAAATTCCTAACTTTGAATTCTCTCACTTAGCAGCTCAAGATTTTAGTCAAAAATTTCAAATATTATGTTATGTGGGACTTTTAATTGCATTTGGAGTGAAACTTCCAATAGTACCTCTTCATACTTGGCTCCCAGATGCTCATGGTGAGGCTACAGCTCCTGTTCATATGCTTCTAGCAGGAATTTTATTAAAGATGGGAGGATATGCTCTTTTAAGATTTAATGCACAATTATTACCTGTTGCTCATGCTCAATTTGCCCCATTATTAATAGTTCTAGGGGTAGTTAATATAATTTATGCTGCATTAACTTCCTTTGCTCAAAGAAATCTTAAAAGAAAAATTGCATACAGTTCGATAAGTCATATGGGTTTTGTTCTTATTGGAATAGGTAGTTTCAGTAGCCTTGGAACAAGCGGAGCTATGCTGCAAATGGTTAGCCATGGGTTAATCGGTGCAAGTTTATTTTTTCTAGTTGGTGCTACCTATGACAGAACGAAGACTCTTAAACTTGATGAAATGAGTGGTGTTGGACAAAAAATGAGAATCATGTTTGCCCTGTGGACTGCTTGCTCACTGGCGTCCTTAGCTTTACCTGGCATGAGTGGATTTGTTTCCGAATTGATGGTATTTACAGGCTTTGTCACTGATGAGATATATACACTTCCGTTTAGGGTAGTGATGGCCTCTTTAGCTGCAATTGGTGTAATACTTACTCCTATTTATCTACTTTCAATGTTACGAGAAATTTTCTTTGGTAAAGAAAATCCTAAATTAATCGAAGAACGAAAACTTATTGATGCAGAACCTAGGGAAGTATATATTATTGCTTGTTTACTTTTGCCGATAATTGGAATTGGTTTATACCCAAGATTAGTTACAGAAAGTTATCTTGCATCTATTAATAATCTAGTAGATAGAGATTTAAATGCAGTTAAAAGTTCAGTGAAAACAAATATTTTCTCGGGAACTAAAAGAAATCAAATTTTTAAGGCTCCAACAATCTAGTTTCTTAAATTAATGCAATATTTTTTGGCGTTAAATAAATAAGAAGATATCTTATGGGTAGTTACAAACTATTTTAAAATATCCTATTCCGATACTACTAAAAGTCAACAACTTGGACCCAGATTGTTGATTAAGTTTCTTCAAGATGCAGCTGGTAAAGGTGATCTTGATCCATGGGATATTGATGTAATAAGTGTAATTGATAGCTTTTTAGAGCAATATACACATACTTTTGAAAAAAAATCTAATAATCAAAGTTCATATCTTAAGGATTTATCTGAGACAAGCGAGGCATTTTTTGCTGCTTCAGTGCTAGTTAATTTAAAAGCTCAAGTTTTGGAATCAGATGTTTTCAAAGGGAATTCGTCAGATTTTGAAGATGATTTTGATTTGGATGATCAAGATTGGATTGATCAAGAATTTGATATTCCAAAATATCCTGAAAAATATCTAAGGAGAAGATCTATAGCTCAACCAATTCTCCAACGTACAACAACCTTGGGAGAATTAATTAGTCAATTAGAATCTATTGCTGAAATTATAGAAACCCAAGATCTTCTTCTAATGAAGAGAAAAAGAAGTAAAAAATATTCTGACAAGGCTTTGATTTCTCAAGTAAAGTCTTTAGCACATCGTGAGAAACTTCCAGAAACTACTAAAGCATTGGGAGAATTTATTGATGGCTGGGAAAGAGCATTACAGTGGACTGATTTTGAATATTTAGTTAAGAAATGGCAGACAGTTGTAAAAAATGATTTAGATAAAGATCGTCTTGGAGTTTTTTGGGCATTGTTATTTTTATCATCTGAAAACAAAGTTGAAATTAAACAAATGCATTCCTTATATGGCCCAATTCAAATTAAGAGAATAATTCCTAATGGAGGCTTAGCTCAATTGCCTATAGAAAACCTTGAGCTAACAAATACTTCTTCCTCTGCTGCTTAGCTGCTTAATAGTAATAACGTATAATCTTTAAAAAGAGGTTTTGAATTCATGAAGGCAATGATACTTGCGGCAGGAAAAGGTACTCGTGTTCAGCCAATAACTCATATTATTCCAAAACCAATGATACCGATTTTACAGAAACCTGTAATGGAGTTTCTTTTAGAACTTTTAAAAGAGCATGGCTTTAAAGAGATAATGGTTAATGTTTCTCATCTTGCAGAAGAAATAGAAAATTACTTTAGAGATGGTCAAAGATTCGGTGTAGAGATTGCCTATAGTTTTGAAGGAAGAATTGAAGATGGGGAACTAATAGGGGATGCTTTAGGTTCAGCCGGAGGATTAAAAAAAATTCAAGATTTTCAAAAATTCTTTGATGAAACTTTTGTTGTACTTTGTGGCGATGCTTTAGTTGACTTAGATTTGTCTGAGGCAGTTAAGAAACATAAGGAAAAGGGAGCTATCGCAAGTTTAATAACTAAAAAAGTAACAAGAGATCAGGTAACAAGTTATGGTGTAGTAGTTTCTGATGATAATGGTCGCATTAGGGCGTTTCAAGAAAAGCCATCTATAGATAAAGCTTTAAGTGACTCTATTAATACAGGTATTTATCTTTTTGAACCTGAAATTTTTAATTACATACCTTCAGGTGAAAAATTTGATATTGGGGCTGATCTTTTCCCTAAACTTGTTGAAATGGATTTGCCATTTTTTGCACTACCAATGGACTTCGAATGGGTAGATATTGGAAAAGTTCCTGATTATTGGAGTGCTATTCGTAACGTATTGCAAGGTAAGGTTAGACAAGTAGAGATTCCTGGCAAAGAAATTAAACCTGGAGTTTTCACCGGATTAAATGTTGCTGCTAATTGGGACACAGTTGATATTACTGGGCCGGTCTATATAGGAGGAATGACAAGAATAGAAGATGGTGCAACAATTATTGGACCTGCAATGATTGGCCCAAGTTGTTGTATTTGTGAGGGCGCAACAATCGATAATTCAATTATTTTCGATTACTCCAAAATCGGTAAGGGTGTTCGACTTGTTGATAAATTAGTATTTGGCCGTTACTGTGTAGACAAAAATGGAGATCATTTCGATTTGCATGATGCATCTTTGGATTGGTTGATAACAGATTCAAGAAGATCTGATATGACTGAGCCATCTCCTCAGCAGAAGGCAATGGCGGAATTGTTAGGTAATGATTTGATTAATATTCCAGATTAAGATCAGCTTTTTTAAGTATCTCAGGAATTAAATGCTCTGCCTTAACTGCCATTAGATGAACTCCATCTGCGATATTAATAAAATCATTGGCTTGCTCAGCTGCAATTTTTATACCTTCCTCTAAAGGGTCTCTGGCCTCTTTAAGACGATTTAATATATTTTCGGGAATGTTCGCACCTGGTACGTATTTGTTTATAAAGAGAGCATTTTTGTAAGACTTCAATAGAAATACCCCTGCAATTACAGGGATTTCAAGAGGGTTGCTTATTTTTTCACAAAATTCTATCAAATTTTCTTTTTTCATAACCATTTGAGTTTGTATGAATCCAGCTCCAGCCTCTTTTTTCTTTCTCATTCTTTTTTCTAAACTTCTTTGATTTCTGCAACTAGGATCAGCTGCAGCGCCTGAAAAAATAAATGTTTTTTTGTCGGAAAGTTCTCCTAGAGTAGGATCTATTCCTTTATTGAAGGCCTGAATTTGTTGAAGTAATCTAACTGACTCAAACTCATGTACTGCTTTCGCATCTTGTTGATCCCCGGCTTTTACTGAATCACCGGTAATACACAAAATATTTCTAATTCCTAAAGCATTAGCTCCCAAAATGTCTGATTGTAAAGCAATTTTATTACGATCTCTGCAGGATATTTGCATTATTGGTTCTATTCCATTTTCCAGTAATAGTTTGGACATTGCTAAGCTGCACATTCTCATTACAGCTCTGCTTCCGTCGGTAATGTTAACAGCATGTACCTTATCTTTCAAAAGTTGTGCTATCTTAAGAGATCTTACGGGGCTTCCACCTCTGGGCGGCATTAATTCTGCTGTTATCACCTTGGATTTTTTTTCTAAAGTCTGCTGAAGTTTGGATTTCAATTGCTTTTGTTTCCTACTTAGTTAACAAGTGTACTGAGACTGCTAAACTTATCTAATATAAAAAAGGACCTGTTTAAATGCAAATGGTTGAAGAAGAAGTAAACAACTTAGATATGATGGGTCTCTCAACAAGAGAGATGGAAATCATTGATCTCGTAGCTGATGGGCTTACAAATCAAGAAATTGCAGTAAAGCTAACTATCAGTAAGAGAACTGTAGATAATCATGTAAGTAATATGTTTACAAAAACTGGCTCTAAAAATAGGGTCGCACTTTTGAATTGGGCAATGGATAATGGAAAAATTTGTAGAGACGGATTTAATTGTTGTTCGCTTCCAGAATCTGATTTAGATTAGTAGTATTCTTTACTGTTTTTTTATCGTTAGCTAAATCCATCAAACAATAATTTGTAGAACCTAATTCGAAGAGTTCAGCATACGCTATGCAGGCATCTTTATCTGAATCAATAAATCTTAATATTCCTTCTTTATCGTAAAGACCATACATTTGGAAGTGGCAGTATCTTTTTTAAAACATAAAGAAAATATAAAGGAATAGTGGCTCCTTTGACTAGTAATTTTTGAAATTTGTTAAATAGTCTTTCCCCATTGTGAAAAAGGTTTATTCGCAAGATTGAAATTAGAGTAATGTGTCAATCCAGTAATTTCTTTTGATATAAATGATGGGAGATTTAAATCTTCCTCTTCCCTGTGGAGTTCAATTTCTGCAATTTCAAGTGGATAATTGTTTTCTTTAAAGCAATCTATAATCCATGATTTTTTTTCAACTTCTAAAAAAAATCTTTCTTTTTTAACTGTATTTGAAAGATTTGACATTATCGTTTCTCCATCTTGATGCGGAATAGAGTATTCAAATTCAAAGTTAGTAAAGCTTTCGATGTGTTTTTTGAGTGTAATTTTATAGTCTAGGCCAGAAGACCTTATCCTAATAATCCAATCATCTAAATTTTTTGATAAGTATCCTTGTTCAATAAAAATTTTTTTAGTGACGAATTCTTTCCATTTTTCATTTTTTATAAGAAATCGTCTTTCTATTTCTAGGGCCATTTAATTTTTTGGGTTTTTTTGAGATAAATCTCCTTTCCAATCAAGTTTTTTTATTAAAGTATTGTAATAGCTAGTACTCTTTTTAAACCTTATTATTTTGCAGGGTGAGCCCCCTTTTTTGATCTCACAATAATATGTTTCCTTAATGGTCATACACTTTGAACCATCTCTCCATAATTTAATTTCTCCTTTACTTTTTTTTACTGGTTTAATGATTATTTTACTGGTATTAGGTATAACTATTGGTCTACTAGCTAAACTCATTGGGCATATAGGGTTAATTATCATTGCATCCAAACTAGGATGTACTATGGGACCGCCTGCAGCCATTGAGTATGCTGTTGAACCAGTAGATGTAGATATAATCAATCCATCACCTTTATATTCATTCACCCTCTCTTTATCTATTTCAATTTGTATTTGGTTGGTAGGTGAAATATCTTCTTCAACTGATTTAAAATAAAAATCATTTAAGGCGTCGTAGCTTTTTATTATTTTTTTCTCTGGACTTGACCTGGCAATACAAACACTACAATTTAATCTATTACGAAAGTCAATTATATATTCATCGTTTTCAAGGATTTCAATAAAAGATTTATCAAATAAAAATTCTTTCTCTTGAGTAAGAAACCCCAAATTACCTCCAATATTAATGCTCAATAAAGGAATATCATAATCAGCTAATGCATTTGCACATTTCAGAAAGGTTCCATCCCCACCAAGCACTATTCCGATGTCTGGTAATGATTCTGAATTACCAAGATATTTTTGAATTTCATCTTTATGAAAATCGCTTTCAATCCTGTTTGATTTAATATTCTTAACTTTGAGAACTTCTTCACAGAATTTTGAAGCCTCTAAAGCTTCAGAGCTATCTGAACGATATACAATGAGCACTAATGAAAGTTGCATTTAATGCTTTTACCATTTTAATAAATTAAAACTTTCCATATCTACAGTCACCCTGTTCCTGTAAAGAGATAACAATATAGCTAATCCAACCGCTGCTTCTGCGGCTGCAACAGTAATTACAAAAATTGTAAAAACTTGCCCTTGAATTAAATTATTATCAATATAGGAAGAGAAAGCCATCAAGTTTATATTTACAGCATTGAGCATTAATTCAATGCTCATAAGAACTCTGACTGCATTTCTGCTATTTAATAAGCCCCAAATACCAATGCAAAATAGTGCTGAAGATACTAATAAAAAAGCTTGAAGAGGAATTGATTCTAAATTCATAATAAGAAAGTTGAAAGGTTAATTTTTATTTGTAAGTAATGGTTCTGATGATTTTTCAATCAACTCTTGATCTACAGGCAATCCTGTCGAGATATCTTTGCTCATTACATCTCTTCTGGCTAAAACAATAGCCCCAATCATTGCCATTAAAAGTAAAACTGAAGCTACTTCAAATGGGAGTAAATAATCACTAAATAAATGCTCACCAATCCTAATAGTTGATTCTTCTCCAATAGAGTTTTCGGGACTTGATAGGCTCCATACATTGGTCAAGTCAACTCTTATTAAGAGGCTTAAAAGGGTTAAACATATCGATGTTGATATAATTCTTCTCGATTTAATGTCATTAATAGGTTTTAAATCTTCTTTTTTATTGACTAGCATTATTGCAAAAATTATTAATACATTCACTGCACCCACGTAAACTAAAACTTGTGCTGCAGCAACAAAACTTGCATTTAAAAGAAGATATAATCCTGCCACACTCATGAAAACTCCCCCAAGAAGAAAAGCTGAATAAACAATACTTTCTAGCAATACAACGCCAAGTGCTCCAATAAG
The DNA here is from genome assembly GCA_003281125.1 of Prochlorococcus sp. AG-347-N23. Classification (GTDB taxonomy): domain Bacteria; phylum Cyanobacteriota; class Cyanobacteriia; order PCC-6307; family Cyanobiaceae; genus Prochlorococcus_A. Next base: position 29,185 of record QCCW01000009.1, read on the forward strand.
AACAACTAAAGATAGAACTATAAAACAAATAAATTGTGTTGTTACTGCAATGGACATAAATTAATGGAAATTAATTAATTTGATCAGAAACTTTATCTTTATTTTCATTGGATTCAGGCCTCAACCAATCATAGACTTCTTCAGGTAATTTACCAACTCTACTCTCCGAAGCTGGGATTTCATGAGGGTCCATTGCGCCTTTAGGCAGATAGGCAAGTTCTCTGAGAGGTTTAACTGACGGATCTGTTGTGACGTTTGTAGGTAGTCTACCAAGTGCAACATTATCGAAATTTAGATTGTGTCTATCGAAAGTAGCTAATTCATATTCTTCGGTCATTGATAAACAATTTGTTGGACAATATTCAACACAATTTCCGCAAAATATACAAACACCGAAATCTATTGAATAATTTCTAAGTTCCTTTTTCTTGGTTTCTTTATTCATTACCCAATCTACTACTGGAAGATTTATGGGACATACTCTTACACAAACTTCACAAGCAATACATTTATCGAATTCATAATGTATCCTCCCTCTATATCTTTCAGAAGGTATTAATTTTTCATATGGATATTGAACAGTAACAGGTCTTCTTCGAAGATGATCAAAAGTTACCGATATACCATTGTATAAATATTTCCCAGCATTAAATGCTTCCTTGATGTAGCTATTTATTTGTTGAAGGAAATTGTTCATTCTGAAAAATTTACTTTGTTATTTTTATTTTAGTGGAATAATTTTTAATTTAAGTATATTTACTTAAATTTAACCACCAAAGAATTGTGGAAAAGCAAGTTTTAATCCTGCAGTTATCAAAAGATTAGCAAGAGAAATCGGGAGAAGAAACTTCCATCCTAGATCTAAAAGTTGATCTATTCTTACTCTAGGAGTTGTCCATCGTAATAATATTGCAATGAAAACTAAAAGATACGCTTTTAAAACAGTCATTACAATTCCTATTGATGCAGTGAAAACTTGTATAAAGGGTGCATTAATGGGCAAATTTAGAAACTTTGCTATTAATTCAACTGGAATAGGAAACCCCCATCCTCCCAAATAAAGAATTGATACCAATAATGCTGAAAGAATTAAATTAATGTAACTACCAAGGTAGAACAATGCAAATTTCATCCCTGCATATTCAGTTTGATATCCTGCAACTAATTCTTCTTCAGCTTCAGGTAAGTCAAATGGAAGTCTCTCGCATTCTGCAAGAGCACAAATCCAAAAGACTATAAAACCAACTGGTTGCCGCCAAATATTCCAACTTAGGATTCCAGCACCACTTTGTTGGTTAACAATGTCAATAGTACTGAGAGAATTTGTCATTAGTACTATGGCTAGTACAGATAAAGCTAAAGGTATTTCGTAACTTATTGATTGAGCTGCTGCCCTTAATCCTCCTAATAGTGAATATTTATTGTTTGATGCATATCCGCTCATAAGAAGTCCAATTGGCTGGATACTGCTCAAAGCGATCCATAGGAAAATTCCAATGGCAACGTTACTTATTAAAAGATCTTGTCCAAAAGGAACAATTAACCAGGAGAGAATCACTGGGACAAGAACTAATATAGGTCCTGCAGTGAAGAGGATCCCATCCGCTTTAGCAGGGATAATATCCTCTTTAACAAGTAACTTAAGACCATCTGCAATTGGTTGGAGGACGCCAAGCGCGCCCGCATATTCGGGACCTATTCTTTGTTGAGCAGCAGCAGATATTTTTCTTTCAAGCCAAACAGTTACTAATACACCTACCACTGCCGCTACTAAAACTAATAGCATAGGCAGTGGGAGCCAAATTATATGAGCAATTTCACTAGAAAGCCCAAAACCTTTTAAGAATTCATTAAAACTATATTCAAGATCTAATCCGTATTCCAAAATTTTTAAGTTATTTACTTAATACATTAACTCTTCACAAACAATATGTGTGTTTTTTATGAAAAGCTGCAAATATTATTCTCTATTTTCTAGGCTTGTCCAATCTCTTGGCGCTGAACCAGTATAAATTTGCGATGGTCTAAAAATTCTATTAGCTCCAAGTTGTTCTCTCCAATGAGCTAACCAACCAGCAACTCTAGAAATGGCAAAAATTGGAGTAAATAAATCACGAGGAATACCAAGTTTTCTATAAACAAGACCAGAATAAAAGTCCACGTTAGGGAATATACCTTTAGGTCCAAGTCTTGGTATCGCCTCTGCTTCTAATGATTTAGCAACTTCATACATTTCATCTGCTCCAAACCTGATAAAGAGCTCTTCTGCCAGTTTTTGAAGAATAATAGCTCTTGGATCTTTGACTTTGTATTCTCTATGACCGAAGCCCATTATCTTGCTTTTATTTTTTATTGCGTTATCCAAAAAAGAAGCTGCATTTTCTGGGGTTTTTATTTCCTCTAACATTGCAATTACATCCTCATTGGCTCCTCCATGGAGAGGGCCAGCCAAGGTACCTACTGCAGAGGCAATAACAGCATATGGGTCTGTAAGAGTGCTTGCAGTCACTCTAGCGCTAAATGTACTGGCGTTTAAACTATGTTCGGCATGTAGAATTAGACACCTATCAAAAACTTTTGCAGCTATGGGATCTTGTTCTTTTTCAGTCAGCATGTAGAGAAAATTTGATGAGTAAGTTAAATCATCTCGAGGTTGAATAGGGTCTTGTCCTTTCCTAATAAGTTGAAATGCAGCAATCATAGTTGGTATTTTTGCTATTAGTCTTATAACTGCGTTGTAGATGTAATTAGGATCATCTATTGCTCTACGTGAATAGAAAAGCCCTAAGGAAGCTGCACTTGATTGAAGAGCATCCATAGGATGTCCTGTCGCAGGGAAACATTTCATCATATCTCGTACTCTAAAACTTAATCTGCGATGCATCTGAACTTCTTGTTCAAAATCTCTTAGTTGAATAGCTGTAGGCAATTCACCCCAAATTAATAGGTAAGCAGTTTCTAGAAAACTACTTTTTTTGGATAGTTCCTCAATGGAGTAGCCTCTGTACAATAATTTACCTTTGTTTC
>QCCW01000010.1 GCA_003281125.1 Prochlorococcus sp. AG-347-N23
CTACTAATTTATGAAAATATGCATTGTTGATATATAAAGTAATTGCTTTTAGTAAATTAAAATGAACAAAAATATTATGTTGAAGCCATATACAGTTCATTATCGTGATTTTCAAAATATAAGATTAGAAAATTGTTTTTATGCTTCTGACGCTTACGAGGCTAGAACACTAGCAATGGAATTTAACAAGTATATAAATGAACATCCAAACAGTATTGATCTTATAAGATGCGAAAAATGAATAAAGTTTTTAGTAATCTAGAATAATTTATTTAAACACTTAAGAACTTATCTATAACTGCTTGACTCAACTCACTAGTATTTCCGCTAGCAACAATACCTCCTCGTTGCATCGCATAATATCTATTGGCTTGTCTTACAAAATGCAAGTGTTGTTCTACTAATAAAACACCAATTCCTGTATCTTTAATTATCTGATTGATTGCATTTTCTATGTCTAAAACTATATTTGGCTGAATACCTTCCGTTGGTTCGTCAAGTAATAGTAGTTTAGGTTTGCCCAACAATGCTCTTGCAATAGCTAGTTGCTGTTGTTGTCCACCACTGAGATCTCCTCCTTTCCTTTGTAGAAAATCCTTTAGGATTGGGAAGAGATTATAAATAAATGGATCTATTCTTTTGTTCTTAGATAATCCACCTGGCAGCGACTCCATTCCTAGCATTAGATTCTCTTCAACTGATAGGTATGGAATAATTTCTCTCCCTTGAGGAACGTAAGCCATTCCTTTCCTCGCCCTCTGATGAGGTGCTTTTCTATTGATATTTTCGCCAATCAAATAAATATCGCCTTTTTTTTGTCTTAACAAACCAATAAGTGATTTCAATAAAGTTGTTTTGCCAACTCCATTTCTTCCAATCAAACAAACCATTTCTCCTGATTGAACATTTAAATCTACATCTCTAAGAATATGACTTTCGCCATAATATGTATTCAATGATTTGATTTCCAGTAAGTTTTTCATAACTAATCCTCAGGCCTTCCTAGATAAACATCAATAACTTTTTGGTCCTTTTGTATAGTTTCCATTGTCCCCTCGCATAATACTGTGCCTTGATTTAATACTGAAACATTACTATCAAGTCTTCTTATAAATTCCATATCATGATCTATTACAACTACGGTATTTTCTCCTGATAAAGATTTTAATAAATCAGCTGTAAGATCAGTTTCTTCATCAGTTAAACCAGCAACAGGTTCATCTACTAACATTAAATCTGGCTTCTGTCCTACTAACATGGCGATCTCGAGCCATTGTTTTTGGCCATGAGATAAAGATCCAGCTTTAGAATCAACTTTTTGAGCTAAATTAACAATCTTCATAAGACGATCAATCTCATTAAGCTGCTCATCCTTAATACTTTTATTTATAAGGTTTAAGGGACTTTTAGGAGTTGTCACCGAAATTTCAAGATTTTCTTTAACTGTTAAATTTTCAAAGATTCTTGGACTTTGGAACTTTCTTCCAACTCCAAGTCTGGCTATTTTATGCTCCTTTCTACCTACTAAAGATTTCCCTTTAAAAATCACTTCACCTTTTGTTGGCTTAACCTTACCAGTTATTACATCAAGAAATGTTGTTTTACCTGCGCCATTGGGTCCTATTACAGCTCTTAATTCTCCTTTCTTCAAATTTAAATTAAGTTTGTTGAGAGCTAAAAAACCCTCGAAACTAACAGTAATATCTATTAAATTTAGAAGATCTTTATTATTCATTATTCCCCTCCTTATTGTTAACTTCTAAGCTTGGATAGGTTTCAATCTTTCTTTTCAAACCAAATCTTTGAAGAAGATTCCTAGGACCATCTCCTTGAATCCATCCTAAAACTCCCTCTGGCAGAGCTGTTACTACTAATATAAATAACCCTCCTTGAATAAACATCCAACTAGCAGGTAAAGCTTCACTTACAAGACTTTTTGCATAGTTGATGAATACTGCTCCTAGTATTGCTCCCAATAAAGTTCCTCTTCCTCCAACAGCAACCCATATAACCATTTCTATAGAGAAGGGAACTGTCATAAATTGAGGGGATACTATTCCAGACTGAACGGTATATAAAGCTCCCGAAATTCCTGCGAGTCCTCCAGCAATAGAAAATATTATTGTCTTAAATATAACTGGGTTGTATCCTGTAAACCTAACTCTTGGTTCATCATCTCGTATTCCTATAAGAATATTCCCAAATCTTCCTTTAACTACCCACTTTGCAAAAAACCATGCTGCTATTACTAATATGGCGGTTATCCAAAAGAATATTCTTTGCATTGACTCAGATCCCACCATCTGACCAAATAGTTGTGTTACATCTGTTTTTAATCCATTTGTTCCATTTATAAGTTTTTGTTGTCCATTAAAGAAGTTAAAGAATACAAGAAGAGAAGCTTGAGTAAGTATAGAAAAATAAACTCCTTTGATTCTATTCCTGAAAACAAGAAATCCAATTAAACCTGCAACCAATGCTGGAATTATCCAGATAGCTAAGAAGGTGAAAACTGGCGATCTAAATGGTTCCCAGAAAAAAGGTAATTTTTCAACACCATATAAAGCAAAAAATTCAGGAATATTATTTGGAAATTCAGAGGAGCTGGTTATTTGTAAATACATTGCTGCACAATATCCACCTAGTGCAAAAAATATACCTTGTCCAAGACTTAGTAAACCTGTATATCCCCAGATAAGATCAACACCAAGTGCAACTATGGATAAGGACAAGTATCTTCCCAGGAGGTTTAGTCTAAATACAGGGAGTAGAGTTGGTGCTGCAATAATTAAGGCTATTAATATTATCCAAAATGATAATACTATTTTTTTATCAAATTTAATTTTACTTAAGGACATTAGTTTTCAACCATCCTTCCTTTTTGAGGAAATAAACCTGTAGGTTTAAATTGTAAGAATATAACAATTAGGGCAAATATCATCACTCTTGCCATACTTGTGGTCGCAAAAAAGTTAATTGTGTTTGATAAAGGTAAAGGCATATCTGGCCATATTGATAAGAGCCTGCCAGCTCCAATTAAATCTGTCATTATTCCTATTCCGAATGAAGCAAGTACTGTTCCTAATAAATTTCCTACTCCTCCCAGCACTACAACCATGAAACAACCAACTATATAGTTTCCGCCAACATTAGGTCCTACAGAACCTAAAAGAGATACTGCTACCCCAGCAACTCCTGCTAAGCCAGATCCAATTCCAAAGGTAATTATATCCACTTTTTCAGTAGATATACCAAGACAATCGCTCATTTGTCGGTTCTGAGTAACTGCTCTTATACGCATCCCCCAAGCACTTTGATTAAGAAATAATGTTATTGCTATTACAGAGATTAAAGTAATGACAATTATCATTAATCTTGTTTTGGGAAATGCAGTGCCAATAATTTCAACTTGACCTCTCATCCATGAGGGCGCTGTTACATCAACATTTCGAGCGCTTGCTCTACTAAGTTTGCTGACAGAGGATGAGATTACGCTACCAGTAAGTACCCCAGTTAGAGCAGCAAATATCCAAGAACTAAATTTAAAATATTTGAAATTTATTGATTCTTTTATTTTTGAGGGGAATGTTGTTGGTAAGAATAAACCAATTAACAGACTTATAACTAGACCGGTCCCATAAGCTAAAGGTACACTTCTGACAAATTGTTGAAGAATTAAGCTTACGCCCCAAGTTGCTAGAAGTGTTTCTAGTGGACTTCCATAAAGCTTTCTTATTATAGTTTTTTCAAGGAGAATGCCAACTACTCCACTAACAATAAAAGCGAGGAAAATAGAAACTATTATGTACGAATTGTAGAAAGGTTTTAATATAGGTAATTTGAAAATTAATTGTGTTACATATGTTGTGTAAGCCCCAAGCATCATAAGTTCTCCATGGGCAAGATTTATTACACCCATAAGACCAAAAACAATTGCTAGACCTAATGCAGCAACAAGTAGTACAGATCCGATTGCAACACCATTAAAAAGACTATCGAGAAGTAACTCCAATTTAGAAAAAGAAAATATTTGATTATATAAAATAAAAGGAGGCGTTAACCTCCTTTTATTTTGAAGTATAGGTTTTAACTTAGATTAAAGCTTATACTTTTCTCCTTTTGAAGGATCTGTCCAGTCGCATGCAAATCCTTTTGAACTTGGATGCTTTTGGTTCCATGCTTGAGGAAGAACTACTCCTGTCTCTTCAAGGATTGTAAATCCACCCTCTGCATTAATCTCCCCAATTCTTACTGTTTGAGATAAGTGGTGATTAGGCATAACTTCAACAGGTCCTTGTGGAGCATCAAACGTTTGTCCAACAAGGGCTTCCCTTACTGCGTTGTCATCGAATGTTCCAGCATCCTCTACTGCCTGTTTCCATAAGTAGACCATGTTATAAGCAGATTCTTGAGGATCAGCTACAACTCGATCTGCTCCCCATCTTTTCTTGAAACTTGCAGCAAATTTCTTAGATGCAGGAGTATCAATTGACATCATGTAGTTCCAAGCGCCGTAGTGACCTTCAAGGAACTCAGGACCAATTGTACTAATCTCTTCTTCAGCAATTGAATAGTTCATTACGTAGTACCCACTTGAAGGTGTGATACCGGCGTCTTGAATCTGTTTGAAGAATGCAACGTTTTGGTCACCATTAAGAGTATTAATGATTATCCCACCGTCAGGCAAAGCTTTTTTGATTTTTGAGATAATTGGAGCAACTTCAGTATTTCCTAATGGAAGGTAATCTTCTCCAACAACTTTACCGCCTAACTGTTTTACTTGAGCTTTAGTGATTGTGTTGGAAGTTCTTGGGAAAACATAATCAGAACCTACAAGGAAGAAATCTCCACCTGCTGCAGGAGAACGCTTATACATGAAATCTGTAGCGGGTTCCGATTGTTGGTTTGGTGTGGCTCCTGTATAGAAAATGTTGTTAGAACATTCTTGAGCTTCATATTGAATTGGGTAGTAGAGGAACGCATCTTTTGATTCGTAGACAGGTAACATTGCCTTTCTACTTGCAGATGTCCATCCACCAAATACGACAGGAACTCCGTCTTGGTCTATGAGTTTCTTTGATTTTTCAGCAAAAGTTGGCCAGTCAGATGCACCATCTTCCACTATGTATTCTATTTTGTAGCTTTTACCGCCAACTGTAACACCACCAGCAGCATTTATCTCTTCAATAGCCATTTTTTCAGTATCAACAAGGGTTGATTCAGAAATTGCCATTGTTCCAGATAACGAATGCAAAATACCAACGGTTACCGTGTCGTCGAAACTTCCGGAGGTTCCACCTCCACCGCATGAAGTTGCTGTGACCGCAAGTGAGGCAGTAGCTAATCCTGCCAAAATACGCCTTGAAATTCTCATGAATTAGGATAAATTAGGTAATTGACCCTCATTAGGGGGATAAAGTAAAAGTTATTAACGAGTGAGGATTCGTTTTGTATCAGTCGTAACTTTTTGTTGAATCCAATATATTAGTAATTACATTTTTCTAGTTCCGATTGTTGGGTATATGTGATTCTAAAAAATTAGTTATTTTTTCAACTCCTATGCCGCTACTTAGGTTGGTAAAAAACCAAGGTTTCCCTTTTCTCATAAATTCAGTATCACTTTTCATAATATTTAAATCTGCACCAACCATATTGGCTAAGTCAATTTTGTTTATTAGTAATAAATCCGACCTTGTTATCCCTGGTCCCCCTTTTCTAGGAATTTTGTCTCCGGCAGATACATCAATCACATATATTGATAAATCTACAAGTTCTGGACTAAAACTAGATGCTAAATTATCACCTCCACTTTCTACAAAAACAAAATCTAAAGGATTATATTTATTTTCTAAATCTAAAACTGCATTTTTATTTAGAGAACAATCCTCTCTTATCGCTGTATGAGGACAACCACCTGTTTCTACACCAATAATCCTTCCTTCCCCTAAAACTTTTTTATTTATTAGAAAGTTAGCATCTTCTTTGGTGTAAATATCATTAGTGACAACTGCTATCTCGTAATTTTTTTTCAGGTTTAAGCATAGAATCTCTATTAATGCAGTTTTTCCTGAACCTACAGGCCCAGCAACTCCTACTCTCAATTTGCTGCTCATAAATTAATTTCTAAAAAGTTTTGTGTAGAGGTCATTATGATTTTGTTGAGCCATAGCTAAACCTACATTGCCAAAATAGATGTCATCAATTTCTTTGTCCATAATTTCTTTAGAAACCTTTGAAATTATTGCTAATAAATCTCTCTGAATTAATTGTGCTTTTGTTGAACCAACAGGAATAATCCTTAATGCTGCACTAAGTTGGTTTGCACTCCACGCGTAGAAAAAATTCTCAACCATTTCTAACTTGGTAATTTCAAAACAATAACAAGCCCAACTCCACGCTAATGACCAAGAGCTTTTTTTATTATTTTCATATAAATATTCAAATCCAAATTCTTTGGTTAAATCAAAGAGAGATTTTGCCATTTGAATTTGTTGGTCTCTCATTTCGACAGAGTCTTTTGATGATAAGATCCAATTATCCAAACTCAATAGCTTTTTCAAATTACCTTTTAAATTTTTGCCTTTGTTTAACTCATTGAAAATATCAAAAAAATCAATTAATAGTCTCGCATCTAGTCTAATTTGGCCAATTTTTAGTTCATTTATGATTAATGCTTTTACCGAATTTGAGTCTTTTAAATCTTTAGTATTTAGGTAACTCTCCAATCCCTCCGAATAACAAAATCCTCCTACTGGTAAGTTAGGGCTTATTAATAAATATTTTAATAAGTGACTTTTACTCATGACTATGGGCACCTCTTTCCGGGAAAAATTTTTTTTGGGTATTTACGATATCAACATTAAAATTTTTAAGCATATTTTCAATTACGTAATCACCTTTTGTTAGAAGAATGTCTTCTTCTATTTCTACTTCTACATGCCTATTTCCTAGATGATAAGCAGTTTTAATAAGTTCAATTTTAGAATTTGAACTTATTTCTATTAAATTTTCTTTTTTTGCAATTATCTCTACATAACAATTGGACTCATTAGTTAAAAGAATATCTCCATCATTTAATTTACCCTCTCTTGGCAATTGTAAAATTATTTCTTGATCACAATCAGTTAATCTTTTACCTCGTAAGACTCTTCTTTCATCTGAACTTAGAGTAAGTTTTAAAAATGAACCCAATCGAGGTTTTTCCCTAATCCAATCAGTTACAACTATTTGTTTATTCATTCTCATAATCAAAATTTTTGGTTACTTTAATTAAGTAATTAAAGGAAACAATTTATTTATGATTAAAACTCCTTGGGAAGGTAATTGTTTCTTAAATTTTTTCAATAATAAAGCAAGTTTAGGAAATGTTGATAAAACAATCTTTAAATCTAAATCAACTTCTCCTTACAAGTTATTAAAGTCTACACATGATCAGGAAGGCAGATGCATTTTGCCTGTTCTTCACACTGCAGGGGGATTGGTTGGAGGCGATTTACTTGAGTTTGAGGTAAATCTTGAAAAAAACTCTAAGGTATTGTTGACTACTTCTTCAGCTCAGAAAGTATATGGATCAGTTGGGATATCTAAAATTAATCCAAAAGGAACTTTTTCAAAGCAAAAAAATCTTATAAATATTCTTGATAATTCTCATTTGGAATATCTCCCCCAAGAAACGATTATTTTTGCAAATGGTTTATATGATCAAAAGTTTAAAGTATCTATTTCAGATACTTCAAGTTTTTTATTTACAGATTTATTAAGACTTGGTAGATCTTCTTCCGGAGAATCTATTGAAAGTGGAGTTTTTAGGTCTAAATTAGAAATTATGAGAAATAATGATTTATATGATGATTGGGAATATGTTGATCAAATTGAATTATCTAAGCCAAGTTATGTGGCCAAGTCAGGTATGGATTACATGCCTGTTTTTGGATCCTTAATTTGGATTTGCCAAAAAGATTTTTCTAAGTCAAAAATAAATTATCTTGTGGGAAATATAAAAAAGATTCTCAATGAAACTGATAATAATTTATCTATTGGAATCCTTGAAAATGGAATCTCTGTAAGATTTCTAGGGAGTTCTACTCAAGATGCTAGAAAATGTTTTTTTTGTATTTGGAAACAAATTAGGTCTGTTTGTGGATTTTGTGAGCCAAAATATCAAGGTGTATGGCCTTTACAAGATTCCATGAATTATTAATTATGTTCAGAAAGAACCTTTTTAAATAATTTATAGATTAATTTTTTATTATGCATCTTTCACCTCAAGAAAAGGATAAATTATTAATTTTTTCTGCTGCACTCCTAGCTGAAAGAAGACTTAATCGAGGTCTTAAGCTTAATTATCCTGAAACAATTGCTTTTTTGAGTTTTCAAGTTCTTGAAGGAGCTCGAGATGGAAAAAGTGTAAGTCAATTAATGTCAGAGGGAACTAACTGGCTTTCAAAATCACAAGTTATGGAGGGCATTCCGGAAATGGTTGATGAAGTTCAAATAGAAGCAGTTTTCCCTGATGGGACTAAGTTAGTTACTATTCACAATCCAATTAATTAGTTATGAATGATTTAATTCCTGGCGAAATAATTTCTGAACAAGGTGAAATCGAAATAAATCTTGGTAAGGAAGTTAAAACAGTAAAAGTATCTAATTCTGGAGATAGACCCGTGCAAATTGGATCTCATTATCATTTTTTTGAAGCTAATAAGTCCTTAATTTTTGATCGAGAAATAACACTTGGCATGCGTCTTGACATTCCCGCGGGAACAGCAATTAGATTCGAACCTGGAGATACAACTGACGTCAAATTAGTTCCATATGCAGGTTTAAGAATTGCACATGGTTTTAATTCATTAATTAACGGTTCTTTAGATAATTAAAATTATGTCTTATAAAATTGACAGAAATACTTATGCTCAAACTTATGGACCCACCACCGGGGATAGAGTAAGGCTTGCTGATACTGAACTTTTTATAGAAGTAGAAAAGGATTTAACTACTTACGGTGATGAAGTTAAATTTGGAGGAGGTAAAGTTATTCGAGATGGGATGGGGCAGTCTCAAGTAAGAAGAGGAGATGGAGCTGTAGATACCGTAATAACTAATGCTTTGATAGTAGATTGGTGGGGAATAATTAAGGCGGATGTGGGTTTAAAAGATGGAATGATTTTTGAAATTGGTAAGGCTGGTAATCCTGATATTCAGGATAATGTCGATATTGTTATTGGTGCCTCAACAGAGGTAATTGCTGGAGAAGGACACATTCTTACTGCAGGTTCAATAGATACCCATATTCACTTTATATGTCCCCAACAAATTGAGACAGCATTAGCTTCGGGAATTACAACCATGTTGGGAGGAGGAACTGGACCTGCGACTGGCACAAATGCTACTACCTGTACCCCTGGCTCTTTTCATATTTCACGAATGCTTCAATCTGCAGAAGCATTTCCCATGAATTTAGGTTTTTTTGGAAAAGGAAATTCAACAAATGAGAGTAATCTTATTGATCAGGTTGAAGCTGGTGCATGTGGATTGAAGCTTCATGAGGATTGGGGAACGACTCCTTCTACAATAAATTCTTGTCTAAATGTTGCAGATAAGTTTGACGTTCAAGTATGTATTCATACTGATACTTTGAATGAGGCAGGCTTTGTTGAAGATACTATCAATGCTATTTCAGGAAGAACTATTCATACTTTTCATACTGAAGGAGCAGGTGGAGGACATGCCCCAGACATTATTAAAATTTGTGGAGAAAAAAATGTTCTTCCAAGTAGTACTAATCCAACAAGACCTTATACGAGGAATACATTAGAAGAACATCTTGACATGTTAATGGTTTGTCATCATTTAGATTCTAAAATCCCAGAAGATATTGCATTTGCTGAATCAAGGATCAGAAGAGAGACTATTGCAGCTGAAGATATTTTGCATGATATAGGAGCATTTTCAATTATTGCTAGTGATTCTCAAGCTATGGGAAGAGTTGGTGAAGTAATTACGAGAACTTTTCAAACTGCTCATAAAATGAAAGTGCAAAGAGGGCCGCTATCGCAGGATTCTGATAGAAACGATAATTACAGAGTTAAGAGATATATTTCTAAAGTTACAATTAATCCTGCAATAGCTCATGGTATTGATAAACATGTTGGGTCTATAGAAAAGGGTAAAATTGCGGATTTGGTATTGTGGAAACCTTCCTTTTTTGCAGTCAAGCCTGAATTAGTTGTTAAAGGAGGTTCTATAGTTTGGTCCCAAATGGGTGATGCTAATGCTTCGATTCCTACTCCAGGTCCTGTTCATGGTAGACCAATGTTTGCTAGTTTCGGCCAATCTCTAATTAAGAGTTCTTTTACCTTTTTAAGTAAAAATGCAATTGATCAAAATATTCCAAATAAATTAGGATTGCAAAAGAATTGTATTGCAGTAGAAAATACAAGAAATATCAATAAATCAAACTTAAAACTCAATTCTAAACTGCCAAATATTTCAGTTGATCCTCAAACTTATGAAGTTTTTTCCGATGGAGAACTTCTTACTTGTGAACCACTCGATGAGGTCCCAATGGCTCAAAGGTACTTTTTACTTTAGAAGTTTTTAATTAATTCTTTTTCAGTTGTCTTTAAATCTTGTGAACCAGCAATTGCCAAATCTTCTTGCAATTTGTTCTCACAAGATAGAACTCTTGACCAACTTGGTAACTGCTGTGTCGTGGGGCAAGCCAAGTAATCTTCTGTTGCCGGTCTCAATAGTTTCGCAAATTTTTGTACAGATAGTTCCTCTTCGTGCCTATCGTAAGGAAGTTGATTAACTGCTGAATCTAGTCCAAATTGTTTCACCCGGTCTTCTCCAACTCTTTTGTAAAGAACTTCAAGGGTTGCTAATTGAGTGCTAGTTAAGGTTTCGGCTTGATGTTCCATTAGACCTCTTAAAACACTTGAAAGTATTTCTGTACACATTTTTTGCAGTCCTTCTTTAGAAGAATCACCAATGTTCTTGTGTTTATGATCAAACAAACCTAGGTCGACTTGGGCTATCTTAGAAGTCCTTACGTTTCTATAAACCTCTGATAATAAACCTATTTCTAAACCCCAGTCACAAGGTATTCTTAAATTCATAGCAAGGTCTTTAGTAAAAGCAAACTCCCCTGCTAATGGATATCTAAATGATTGAAGATATTGTAAAAAAGGACCCTTCCCAACTAACTGCTCAAGACTTGCTAATAAAGGACCTACAAATAATCTTGTAGCTCTACCCTGTAATTGATTTGTTTCTAAAGATAATCTACTGTAAAAAGCTTTTACGTAGGATATTCCATATGATTCATCTAATAGGGGAAGAATCATTCTTGAAGGATACAAAGGACTAAAAGTTCTTATATCAGCATCAAAAAGAGCAACAACTTCTGATTTTTTAGTAGCAACTCCTATGCCTTGCCAGACAGCCCATCCCTTACCCGGAGTTCCTAAAAGTTCTAATCCATTTTTTTCTTGGTTTTTCAAGAGCTCTATTACAAAAGGAGAATTAGTCCATTGAACGTGTACAGGGAACGGCATTGATTCAAAAAATAACTTTGCTGCCTTTACTTGTTCAACAGTTTTTGCTGAGAGAGCAATAACTAATTCATTTAAGCCTGTTAGATTTTTTAAAACTTCTCTTATATCTTTTAATGCTGGGCGTTCAAATTCTTCATATAAACAAGGTATTAAAATACTAGTTGATCTTTTTTTTAGACTTTTGTTTAATTCTCTAAGTAAATCGCCTGTTACTCCGTATTCGTGTATTGTTGTGATTAACCCTTGTTGAAAGTCCATTTTCTAATTGATGTGCAGAATAGTGTTAATACTTCGATGATTTTTTCAAAGTGAAGCAAATTGATTCAAAGAAAAAATTAGATAGTTCAAAACTCTGTAAATTGTTGAAAACAATTTATTCAGATAATACTACAGAAGAAATTAACTTAATTTCAAATCAATTATTACAGATTTTAGATGATTTCTCACAGAAATCTGCTTATGAAGAAATAAGTGATAAAGAAAAATGGAATGAATCTCATGCAGTTTTAATAACTTATGCAGATACTATTTATAAAAATGGGGAGGCAACATTAATTACTCTACGAGACTTGTTAAATAAATATTTTGGTAGCCTTTCCAAAGTTGTACATATTCTTCCTTTTCTTAAATCCACAAGCGATGGAGGTTTTGCAGTTTCAAGTTATGATGCACTAGAAGAAAAATTTGGTAGTTGGGATGATCTGGAAAGTATTTCCAAAAATCATGTTTTGATGGCTGATTTGGTATTAAATCATGTTTCATCATCTCACCCATGGGTTCAACAATTTATTAAATCCCAAGAGCCAGGAATATCAAATGTATTTTCACCGAAACAAAATCTAGACTGGTCAAAAGTCGTTAGACCAAGAAGTTCCTCCTTGTTCTCTCAAATAAATACTGAAGAGGGTTCTAAACAAGTTTGGACAACTTTTGGTCCAGATCAAATTGATTTGAATTGGCATAATCCAATAATGATTCTTGAGTTCTTGAAATTAATTAATACATATTTATCTAATGGGATTAAATGGTTTAGGCTTGATGCTGTAGGTTTTATTTGGAAGGAATCGGGAACAACGTGCTTACATTTGCCAAAAGCTCATTCAATTGTAACTCTCTTGAGAGAGTTATTGAACGATCTTCTTCATGATGGAGTTTTAATAACAGAAACTAACGTTCCTCAGAAAGAAAATTTATCTTATCTTATTCAAAATGATGAAGCGCATATGGCATATAATTTCCCATTGCCTCCTCTTCTCCTGGAGGCAATTATTACTTCAAGAGCTGATATTTTAAACTCATGGATTTTTGATTGGCCAGCATTACCTGAAGAAACAACTCTTTTTAATTTTACTGCATCACATGATGGCGTTGGGTTAAGAGCTCTTGAGGGTCTAATGAGTGAGCAGAGAATTAAAGGTTTATTAATTAATTGTGAGAAAAGAGGGGGGTTAGTAAGTCATAGACGTTTATCAAATGGTGATGATAAACCTTATGAATTAAATATTAGTTGGTGGAGTGCAATGGAAGACTCCAGCAGAGATTCAAATCGTTTCCAATTTGAGAGATTTATCTTGACTCAATTATTAGTAATGGCTTTGAAAGGAGTCCCTGCTTTTTATTTACCAGCATTACTTGCTTCAGAAAATGATATCAAAAAATTTTCTATGACAGGTCAAAGAAGAGATCTCAATAGAGAAAAATTTAAATTAGACAATCTTTTATCTGTCTTGAATAATCCTGAATCGAATGCTAGTAAAAACTTAAAATATCTTCGCAATGCGATGGATGTTAGATCACAATCAAAGCAATTTCATCCTCGTTCTGAAATGAAATGTTTGTCTAAAGGTAGAAGCGATATTGTAGTAATCAAAAGAGGGAATGGGTTAGAATCTATTTTTGCAATTCATAATATGACTGAAAATAAAATTAATTATCAATTGAATGACAATGACTTGCCAGAAATAATTGATAATGATTTTAATATGCAAGATTTTTTAACATCCACTAAATACAATTGGAAAAATATAAGTCTTGATCCTTTTCAAGTTATTTGGCTTGGCTCTTTATAAAATGATTGAAGATTCTTCTCTTTGGGTTGTTAGTGATGTAGATGGTACTTTAATGGATCACTCGTATGATTTAACACCTACTAAAGAAACTATAAAAACACTAAAAAAATTATCTATACCTGTAATCCTTTGTACAAGTAAGACAGCTTCTGAAGTAAAAGTTATAAGGAAAGAATTGAATTTAACTGATCCATATATTGTTGAAAATGGTGCGGCAATATATGGTGAATCACTTTCAAAGGTTAATGGAAAAATCATCTTAGGGGAAAAATACAAATATCTGGAAGAAATTTTAATTTTTATTTCTAAAGAAATTGATTATAAACTTACCCCTCTTAATAATCTCACTGATCAAGAAGCAACTCAGCTTACGGGCTTAAAAGGGAACTCTTTGAGCTTAATGCGCGACAGGCATTGGAGTATGCCTTTTTTAAATCCGCCAAATTTTTTGGAAGAAAAAATAAATATCTGTTGTAAAAAGTTAAAAGTAGATATCTATAAGGGAAACAGAATGAGTCACTTATTGTCTATGAATTCTAATAAAGGAAAAGCAATAAATGCTCTTAAAAAATATTCAAATATTCAAAATATTCAAATTATTGGTTTGGGTGATTCTCCAAATGATTTGCCTTTACTTTTAAACTCAGATATTAGAATTGTTATTCCAGGGATAGATGGGCCTAACCTAGAGTTACTTGATCAATTAAAAGATTTAGAATTTACTTTAGCTTCTGAACCAAATGGATATGGTTGGAAAAATGAAATCAATAAAATAATTAATAAGTTAGAACTTATTTAGAAACGTGAAACATTTAGATATTAATTTTCCTTTTAATAAATTTGAAAAATTAATAATTGATATTGGTTGGGAATCCTTAGATGATTGGTTTACTTTTTGGAATAATCAAAAAAATATGCTTTCAATTGATAAATATTGGAATAAAGTAAATGACGATTGGATTTGGGGTTTAGCTTTACCTCTTTTGTCTCAGGCTTATAATTTTAAAAAAGAATTTTCTAATCGAAAAATAATTGGGATCTCAGCTCTTCCTGGAACAGGCAAAACAACCTTAGGTAAATGGCTTGAAGCAATATCTTTAAAATTAAATTTCAAAATTGCTGTTATTTCAATTGATGATTTTTATCTCCCATCAGAAGAAATGAAAAAAGCAATTAAAAATAATCCTTGGAATGTTTCACGAGGTTTTCCTGGTAGTCATTCAGTGAAATTAATGCATGAAAAATTGTTAAATTGGAAAATAAATGGGGAATTAAATGTACCAGTGTTTGATAAATCCTTAAGAAATGGTTTAGGAGATAGATCCCATTGGAGATTAGACAATCCTGACATATTAATTATTGAGGGATGGTTTTTGGGAATTGAACCTTTCTCTGGCGATGTTAATTATCAAACTACATATACAGAAGAGTTGAGTCATCATGAATTATCTTATAGATATATCATTCAAAATAATTTAAACAAATATTTAGAAGTCTGGAGCTTAATAGACAAAATTTGGCACTTAAAGCCTTTGAGTTTTGAATATATGAATATCTGGAAGATAAATCAAGAAAAAGAAATGTTTTTGCAAAAAGGCAACGCTCTCCAAGATAAAAAATTATCTAATTTCTTGAGAATGCTAAATGTTTCTATTCCGCATAGTAGTTTCGATATCATAAATTCTTATGCGTTGTTATTAATAGATCAAGAAAGAAATTTAGTTGAAGCTGGATTAAATTACTAGAATTTTACAGATATTTTTTTTTCAGTAATTTTTTATACATTTTTTAGATCTATTGATGGTGTTAAATTGAATATATTTTTGCTGTTTAGAGATGGTTGAGTTTTCTTACAAAAATGAAGGATGTAGAATGGTTGTCTTGAGATGTATTGGTCCATCAAATTTTTTTTTAGAAAGAGTTTTATTCCCAACTGATATCCTTACTTTTATGGCACCAAATGATTCAAGAGTAGAAATCTGGGGAAATGAATTATATGGTCCTAAGTTGGAAGAGAGAATAAGAATTTCTGCTGACAATGAAGATTCCACTTTAGTGGCTTAGTAAAAATTCTCTAATTGTCTTCGACTCAAAATTTTTTACAATTAATTAATTTTTATTGATATTATCAAACTAGTTTTGGATTTTTATAAATGTTTTATTTCTCTTCTTTTGCAATAGGAGGTTTTGTTCCTTCCGCAGCTGTCGCTGGAGTTTTACTTTTGATTGGTTTAGGAGCCTTCTTTTACTTAGGGGTCAAAGGACCAACAGATTATTAAACTTAAGTTTACTTAAAAAGTTGTTTTTTAATTTTTTATATATTAATTAATTTATTTTTAATCATGGATTTAACGACTATTTTGTTTTTATCTAGTTTGCCATTTGTTTTATTAACGATCTATTTTGGGACAAAAAACGATTTTTATGAAAGCGAAAATTATAAGGGGGATGGTTGTGCTCACGATGTTAAAAGGTAATTTATTTTCCTAAAGATACAATCTTAATAACTATTAATTCTCAAGTATTTTTGTATTTTATTTTTAACTTTTTAAAATAAATTTTTTTTCTCAATTGCTCTTAGTAAGATAAGATTTTATATGTTTTCGGAATATTTAAAATTTTTTTTATATGGTTTAATACAAGGTTTAACAGAATTTTTCCCAATAAGTAGTACTGCTCATTTAAAAGTAATATCTCTGTTTTTTGGAATTGATGATCCAGGTCCTTCTTTGTCTGCCATTATTCAATTGGGAAGTGTCTTTGCTCTACTTTGGTACTTTAGAAATGAATTTTTTAAATTAAAATGTCAACCACCAAAAAAAATTTTTGATTATTTAATACATGAAAGGTTATTAAGATCCATTTTTATAGGTACTATTCCAATTATATTTCTTGGTGGGGCCATTAAGTTTTTTGTCCCATATTTTTTTTATGAGTTTCTTCGTTCTAATTTATCAATAGCATTAGTTTCTTTCCTTATGGCTATATTTATGTATATAGCTGATAGTTCAAAAAAAGGTTTTTTAAATTTAAAAAATCATAATTTTTCGGATAGTTTTTTGATAGGCCTTTTTCAATCATTTGCTATTTTTCCTGGTGTCTCACGATCAGGCGTTACCATTTCTACGGCTTTAATATCAGGTTGGGAAAGAGCTGATGCTGCAAGATTCTCCTTTCTTTTAGGCATTCCGGCAATCTTTTTTGCTGCTATTGTTGAATTCATTACTTCTTTTAACGAATATTTTTCATTTAGTTTTTTCCCTGTAATTTTTGGGCTTATTACGGCATTTTTCTCTTCATTATTAGCTATAAATTTCTTATTAAAGTATTTTTCTTCAAATGGTTTGAAATTATTTATTATCTATCGAGTTATATTTGGTTTTGTAATTCTTCTGAATTTATAATTCGGGGTGAAATTTTTTTTTCCAATTGTGTTAGTGTTTAAAAAAAATAGCATCCAATGAATATTTTTATATCTTTCCAGCTTGGCGTAGTTGAAGTCTCAAACCTTACCATTTTGGTATTAGTATTCTTTTCATCTTTTACTTTCATTGCTGTAGGCATAAGCTCATATAAATTATATAAATCCCTCATAAATGATGATTCTAAGTGATCGGAACGGCGGGATTTGAACCCACGACCCCCACTACCCCAAAGTGGTGCGCTACCAAACTGCGCTACGCCCCGTATTATTACTATAAAGTTTAGATGGATTTAAATGTTATTAATTATAGGATTGTTATCAGATCTCAATACACACTTATCAACTTCCCAATTAAAGTTTTCCCAAATATGATCTTTTAATTTGTATTTACTTCCTGTAAAATCTCCTAACTTAACTTTTGTTGGAGAAGCAGAACAATACTGCCTGCTTCCTGGGGAGGCTAGATATTGTTGATGGTACTGCTCTGCATAAAAAAAGATATCAATCATTTTTATTTCAGTTTCAATTAAGCCAAGATTGTTTTTATTCAATTCTTTTTGATATTCTTTTTTACTGGCAAATATGATATCTTTATTATTCTTATTTTTATAATATATTGCTGAACGATATTGAGTTCCTATATCATTACCTTGTCTATTTTTTTGCGTAGGATCATGACATTCCCAAAACATTTTTAATAAATCACTTATATCTATTTCACTTTTATTCCAAATAACTCTCACAACTTCTGAATGACCAGTTAAACCAGAACATACTTCATAATATGTTGGGTTGCTTTTATGACCACCTGCATACCCTACCGATGTTGTAACCACTCCGGGGAGTTTCCAAAAACATTTTTCAGCTCCCCAGAAACAACCACATCCAAATATTATTTCATCTTCTTGAGGATTAGGATTTCTTTTAATATCTGTTTTTAATATTCTATGAGTTGAATTTAAGTTATTATTTAAGGCTGGTACTTCTTTATTCATAATGTTTTTTAGAAATTTGAACATAACTTAAATTTATATATAATAATAAAAAAAATGATATTTAGTTCTTAAAAACATTAGAAGCTAGTTCTCTTTCCCAGAGTTTCTTATATAGTCCGTTCTCTTTCAATAATTTTTTATGATTACCTTCTTGCACTATTTCTCCTTTATCCATTACTAAAACTCTGTCACAAGTCGCAGCTATTGAAAGTTGGTGACTAATCATTAAGATTGTTTTATTACTTCTATCTCTCATTTCTTCTATTATCCTGGCAGCTGTTTTATTATCAACGCTTGCTAATGCATCATCAAGAACGACTATAGTTGAATTTACAAGTAATGCTCTTCCAAGCGCTGTTCTTTGCCTCTGTCCTCCACTTAGTGTAATACCTCTTTCTCCAACAATTGTTTTAAACTTTTTGGGAAAATTATTTATATCATCTATCAATCCAGCCTTAGTAGCACTTTTTTTGACAAGTTGATTAGAAGCTTTTGGTTCTCCAAAACGTAGGTTTTCTGTGATTGTAGAAGTAAATAAAAATGCTTCTTGCGGAACAATTGAAATATTTTTTCTAAGATCTTCTAATTTAATATTTTTTACATCAATTTCGTCTAAAAATAATTGACCGTCTGGAATTTCAATAGTTCTTCCAAGTGACTTTGCTAGTGTCGTTTTGCCACACCCTACAGGTCCAACTATTGCAATAAGTTCTCCAGGCTTGATTTTAAAATTGAGATTATTTAGTGAATTATAATTTGACTCTGGATACTTTATTGTTAAGTTTTTTGCTTCTAAAAAACCTTTTATCTTTCTCTTTAAAAATTTAGTTTTTGCTCTATCTACTATATTTGGATTGTTCTGAAATATCTCTTCTATACGATCTAAACTTACTTGACCTAGTTGAAAAGTATTCAATGTAAAACCTAAGAGAGCTGTAGGGAAAACAAGTCTTTCTACGTAAAGAATTAAAGCTACTAATCCTCCAATTGAAATAAATCCACTTTCTAGTTGAAATGTTCCTAGACCTAATAAAATCAATAATGAAATTGAGGAAATACCTTGCAGCAATGGGAATAGAGTACTTGCTGTTCTTGCAAGTTTTATCGCGGAATTTCGATAAGAATTATTAAAAATATCAAATTCTTTTTTCTCAGCATTTTCTTGTGCATAAATTTTAATAGCGCTTATGCCAGAAAGATCTTCTTGAATAAGATCACTAAGTTTGGATAATGATTCTTGTTGTTCTTTTCTTTGATTAACCATCCTACCGCCGAACAAACTCACAATCCCAAGAATTAATGGGAATATCATTAAAGCTGATATGGTTAAGGTTTTGTTAATCAAAAACATTGATGGAATAGTAAATGAATAAGCTAATACAATGTTGCATAAACTTAAAACCGTAAAACCCAAAAGCCTCCTTATGTTTTCAACATCACTTGTGGCTCTGGATATGATATCTCCACTCCCTTTTTTTTGTATCCATTCTGGGTCTTGAATAAGCAAATGATCGAAAAGTTTCTGACGAAGATTTACCTCAACTTTTCTTCCTATTCCAAAGACAATCTGTCTAGAAAATAGTCTTATTAAACCCATACAAGTTGCTAATAAGACTAACCACAAAGATTTAGAAATAATAAAATCTGAAGAAAAGCCAATTTGCAATTGGTCAATTATTTTTTTCACTTCTAGTGGTATTACAACGCTTAACACATTAACTACTAAGAGGGCTAAGGCTCCATATAAAAATTCTTTTTTGTATGGTCTTAAGTATTTAGATATAACTTTAAATTTTAAGTTTTTCATTTAATTTGCCAATATGATTAAGATAATGTTTCATTTTTAAATATGTGAGCTAATTTTATAAATGATTCAGTATTTATCTATGAGTAACGAGCAAACTCATCCATTACACGTAACGGACAAGAATATTATTGATTCTCTTATCACTAAAGAGGAACCAGAAGATCTTGACTTTGTTAATTTAGCTAGATTAATAAATCGATATACAAATTTCCCCGGTGAATTTGAAATTAAAAGTGATATCGAAAAAATTTTAAAATTTTGGAAAATTACAAAAAATGAACTTTATTCAAAAACAAAAAAAATTTGGTCAAAAAGTTTCAGGCCTTCTAATACAAACAAAGATTTAGTTGGTTCAGGTTTTGATACTTCAAATTAAATATTTCACTTATTTTCAAATCAATTATTAAATGTCATCTAATTTATCGAACGCCGAAATTTTAAATATTTTGTTGGAGGGAGGAAATCTTGATGAGATAACTTCTGGATTGTTAATGCAAAAATGGCTTAATGATGAAATATCTGATGTTCAAACAGGAGCTTTTTTGAGTGCTTTGAGAATCAAGGGCTGCACAGGTGTTGAATTGTCTTCTATGGCTGAGGAACTCTTAAAAGTTTGTGAATTACCTATGGCAAGACCAAATTTGTATATGGTTGATACTTGTGGGACTGGAGGTGATGGAGCTAATACATTTAATATTTCCACTGCAGTGGCATTTGTGGCTGCATCTTGTGGTGTGAAAATAGCTAAACATGGAAATAAAAGTGCAAGCGGAAAAGTTGGCTCTGCTGATGTTTTATTGAATCTTGGTTTAAATCTAAATTGTTCATTAGAAAAAGTTATATCGGCCGTTAATGAAATTGGAATTACTTTTTTGTTTGCACCTATTTGGCATAAATCTTTAATTAAACTTGCTCCATTAAGAAAATCTCTTGGTATAAGGACTGTCTTTAATCAACTTGGACCCTTAGTAAATCCTCTAAGACCTAATGCGCAAGTATTAGGAGTAGCTTCGGAAGATTTATTAGAGCCTATGGGAAGTGCACTATTGAAAATGGGCATGAATAGAGTAATTGTAGTTCATGGTTCTGGCGGCCTTGATGAAGCATCGCTACAAGGAGATAATAAATTAGTATTTGTAGATAAAGGAGAATTACGTTTTTCTAAAATAAATATCTCTGATTTTAATTATGAAAATATTCCAAATGAAAAGCTCGTAGTCTCTGAAAGTGACTCTAATGAGAAAATTTTACAATCAGTTTTAAATGGTTCTGGATTTAAAGCACATAAAGATGTAGTTGCCTTGAATACTGCCTTAGTATTATGGGCAGCAGGAATTGAGGATAATTTACATGAAGGCTTTAATAAAGCTTTATTTTGTATAAATCAAGGAAATCCTTGGAAAAAATTTTTACTCTTAAAAAATTATTTATCCTCAGATGATTTTATTTCAAATTGATGATTAATTTTTATAAGAAAAATGCAAAATTAGTTCTAAGTAATGGAATTATATTCCCTGGATTTTCTTTTGGGGCATCTGGAACTGCTGTTGGCGAAATTGTTTTTAATACTGGAATGACAGGCTATCAGGAGGTTATTACTGATCCAAGTTACTATGGACAAATATTAACATTCACTTATCCAGAAATTGGAAATACTGGTATTAATCCTGAAGATTCAGAATCAAGTAGTAGCGTTAAAGGAATAATTGTTAGAAATTATTCATCAAATAACAGTAATTGGAGATCTTTTAAGAATTTTAATGAATGGTTAATTGAAAGAAAAATCATCGGTCTATATGGAATAGATACAAGAGCTCTTGTTAAAATTTTGAGGGCTAATGGTTCGATGAATGGCCTTCTTACCTCTGAGGATCAAACTGTAGAAAGTTGTCTAAAAATAATTCGTAAAACCCCAAAAATGGAGGGGTTGAATTTATCACAAGTTGTTTCAACACATCAACAATATATATGGCAAAAACCTACAGAAACAGATTTTGACGTTAGAAGAAGATACTCTGAAAAGCAAAATAAATTAAAAGTAGTAGCGATAGATTTTGGAATAAAAAAATCAATTTTAAATAGACTTGTTTCTCATGGTTGTGAAATTTTAGTTTTACCTTCCCAAGCTTCTTTGCAGGATGTTCTATCTAATAAGCCAGATGGGATATTTTTCTCAAACGGCCCGGGAGATCCTTCTTCTGTTGCTGAAGGTATTAATTTAGCAAAATCACTTATTGAATATGGTGATATACCTATGTTCGGTATTTGCCTTGGTCATCAAATATTTGGATTAGCCTTAGGAGGTTCTACTTATAAACTCCCTTTTGGACATCGTGGTCTTAATCATCCCTGTGGAAAGAATAATCAAATTGAAATAACTAGTCAGAATCACGGTTTTGCCATTCACCCTGATTCTCTCGCAAAAGACAAAGTGAAAATTACTCACTATAATCTCAACGATAATACTGTTGCAGGATTAGAAGTTAATAACAAACCAATATTTAGTGTTCAATATCATCCAGAAGCAGGACCAGGTCCTCATGATTCTGATTATTTATTTAAAAAATTTGTTTCTCTAATGTTAGAAAGATGTTGACATATTGTTTTCTTTTGATTTGATAATTACATTTGATACATTAATTTTTTGGAGGAATCAGATCATAGAAGATTTCCAGAAGCTAACTGTTTCTTTAAGAGGAAACCTCGATGTAAAAACAAACATAATTGTTTTTACTTTTAAAGGCCAACTTGATGCCTTTTCAGAAAAACAATTTAAGACTTTTATTACTAACAATATAAAAAATGAAATTCCATTTGTTATTGATCTTACAAAAATTGATTTTCTAGATTCTTCAGGTCTTGGAGCTCTTGTTCAGACCGCTAAAGAATGTAAAAAATTGAAGTTGGGGTTTTCAGTTGTTGGTAATTCGAGAGTTGCTCAAACTATTAAACTGGTTCGTTTAGGAGATTTTCTTAACTTAAAAGCGAGTCTTGAAGATGCATTAACTTATTTAAAAAATTGAATAATTGGATTCAAAACTTGGTTCCGTATGGATCTCCTGAAGAGATAGGTGTAATTCAACTCGCCTGGCTTGGTGATTCAGTATGGGAACTTCATCAAAGACTAAGACATGTTCATTTTCCCTTGAAATCAAAAGAACTACATTTATCGGTAGTAAATGAAGTAAAAGCAAAATCTCAATCTAACTCTTTAAGTCAAATTGAACATTTATTGAATGCAAATGAACTTGATTTAATTAGACGCGCCAGAAATAAAACAAAGAGATACCCAAAGTCCTCAGACCCTAATGTTTATTCAAGAGCTACAGGATTCGAAACACTTATTGGTTGGTTATTTCTAAAAGACCCTAAAAGATTATCCACTCTTTTCGAGTACCTTGAAATAAAAATGAATTGAATTAATGAAAAACTCTGCTCAAAATAATTTTTCTGGAAAAAATAGAAAACAACCAAAAAATAATTATGACCCTAATTATGTTTCAAAAAATAAAACTTCATCAAGAAAAAATGATAGATTTTCTATTGATTCTTTAAAAAATCGAGGGAATACTAATTTTGATGAAAGTAAAAAAAATAAAATTAATTTGAAATATTTAAAAACATCAAAGCCAATAAATAGATCTAATTTGAAAGCCTCCTCCAAGTCTCAGGAAATCAATAATGAGCTTTTAAATAAAAAAAAATTTGATGATTGGATATGGGGCAAACATTCGGTTTATGAAGCACTTATTAGTAAAAGAACTATTAACAGGATTTGGTGTACATCAGAAATCTTTTCTTCAGAGAAATTCTATATTCTACTAAAAGACCTTAAATCAAAAGGTGTACTTATTGAAGAAGTTTCTTGGAATAGACTTTCGCAATTGACTTTTGGGGCTTCTCATCAAGGTGTTGCTTTGCAGTTGGCATGTTCAAAAACTATTTCCTTAGATAAATTAATAGATTTTTCTAAAAGAAACTCTTCAAATCCGATTATTTTAGCCTTAGACGGAATTACTGATCCACATAATGTTGGTGCGATTATAAGATCAGCAGAGGCTTTTGATTGCAAGGGTATAGTTATTCCACAAAGAAGATCTGCTGGATTAACAGGAACTGTTGCTAAGGTAGCTGCAGGCGCTTTGGAACACTTGCCAGTTAGCAGAGTTATTAATTTAAATAGAGCATTAGATGAACTAAAGAAAAATGGTTTTATTGTTATTGGTTTATCTGGAGATGGCAAAATATCGATCTCAAAATTTAATGAAAGAAGTCCCATGGTTGTAATAGTGGGAGCAGAGGATAAAGGTATTTCTTTGCTTACTCAAAAAAAATGCGATTTTTTATTGAAGATTCCACTTAAAGGTAAAACATCAAGTTTAAATGCATCTGTTGCAGCAGCAATATCATTATTTCACTTGACTAGTAAATAAGATATTTATCATTAACTAGTCTGTTTAATTTTCTTTAAAATATTATTATTTCAATATATTTATATAATAAATCAAAATTTATTGAATTTTTACTACATAATTGTATAGAATTTGACAAGAATTAGGGTCTTAATAAGACCAACTAAATTGATTAGAAATTTTGGAAACAAACTCGGATTAGCCTGGTGGGCTAAAATTGAGACGAATCAACCTAATGCCACCTACTGGTATGGTCCTTTTATTACTAAACGTAATTTGAAAGAAAATATGACATTTTTTATTAAAGATCTTTCAGAAGAAGGTTGTATAAATATTAAACATACTTTAGTTCGATGCAAAAAAGAAGAACCACTTACTATTTGATAATCATTAATTTAAGTAAATAATATACAAATTTATAAATGGATTTTAATTCTTTAAGAAAGGAAATTATTAGTAAAAATGCTTCTGTTAAGGAATTAGTTAACGATATTTTTACCAAAATTGAATCTAAAGATCCTGTAATTAATTCTTATATTTGTACTACAAAAGAAAATGCAATCGCGCAAGCTGAAAATATTGATAAATTGATCCAAAATGAAGAAACACTTCCTCCTCTTGCTGGTATGCCAATTGCGATAAAGGATAATATTTGCACTAAAGGGGTAGAAACAACTTGTGCAAGTAAAATGCTCAAGGGTTTTATTGCACCATATGAGTCTACAGCTTCAGGTAAATTATGGTCCTCAGGAGGTATTTGCTTAGGTAAAACAAATCTTGACGAGTTCGCTATGGGTAGTTCTACTGAAACCTCTTTATTTGGTGTTACTTCAAACCCTTGGGATATTAATAGAGTTCCTGGAGGAAGTTCTGGAGGTAGTGCAGCTTCAGTAGCTGCTGGTTTATGTTCTGCAGCTATAGGCTCTGATACTGGAGGATCAATAAGACAACCAGCTTCTTTTTGTGGTGTAGTTGGACTTAAACCTACCTATGGAAGGGTAAGTAGATGGGGATTAGTTGCATTTGCTAGTTCTCTTGATCAAATTGGACCAATTACAAATACTGTCTCAGATGCTGCTGAAATTCTTTATTCAATTTCTGGTAAAGATCCCCTTGATTCAACATGTCTCGATAAACCAGTACCAAATTATTTACGTAATTTAAATAAATCTATAAAGGATTTAAAAATTGGAATTATTAAGGAATGTTTTGATCATCCAGGCCTTGATCCAGAAGTAAAAGATTCTGTCCTTTTTGGAGTTGAGAGATTCAGAAATTTAGGAGCCGAAATTGTAGAGGTTGAATGTCCTAGGTTTAACGATGGAATTGCAACTTATTATGTGATTGCCCCATCTGAAGCATCGGCAAATTTAGCTAGATACGATGGAGTTAAATATGGTTACAGATCAAATGAAGGTTCTAATCTTTTAGATATGACTTCAAAAAGTAGGGCTGAAGGATTTGGAGATGAAGTTCAAAGAAGAATTTTAATAGGAACTTACGCTTTATCTGCAGGATACAGTGACGCATACTATAAGAAAGCCCAAAAAGTTAGAACATTAATAAGAAAAGATTTTGATGATGCTTTTAAAAAAGTTGATATTTTATTAACACCTACTTGTCCAACTACTGCCTTTATAAAGGGTGACTTTCTCAATGATCCACTTTCTATGTATTTATCAGATCTTTTAACTGTACCTGCTAATTTAGCCGGTCTCCCAGCTATCAGTATCCCTTGTGGTTTTGATATTAAAGGATTGCCTATTGGACTTCAACTCATAGGTAATGTATTGGAAGAGGACAGAATATTGAATGCAGCACATATTTTTGAAGTTGATGCTCAAGTAATTAAAAATAGACCTTAATTATAAATTTGTATTAATAATTAATTTGTAATTAAAAAATATAGACCTTTTAAAAATTTTCTCTATCTTATATATATAAATTGATTGAGTATGGGTTTCATTCCTCTTCATAATCATAGTGACTACAGTCTTCTTGATGGAGCAAGTCAAATTTCTAAAATTGTTGAAAGGGCTTGTGATCTTGGGATGGACTCTATTGCTTTGACCGATCATGGAGTTATGTATGGAGTTCTTGATTTGTTCAAGAAGTGTAAAGAAAAAGGTATAAAACCAATTATTGGTAATGAAATGTATGTGATTAATGGTTCTATTGATGATCCTCAACCTAAAAAAGAAAAAAGATATCATTTGGTTGTGTTAGCAAAAAATCATACTGGTTATAAGAATCTCGTGAAGTTAACAACAATTAGTCACTTAAATGGAATGAGAGGCCGAGGTATTTTTTCTAGGCCCTGCATTGATAAATTCCTTTTAAGTAAATATAGCGAAGGTCTCATAGTTTCTACAGCTTGTCTTGGTGGAGAGATCCCTCAGGCTATCTTGAAAGGTAGATTAGATGTTGCAGAGGATATAGCTCTTTGGTATAAAAAATTATTTGCGGATGATTTTTATTTAGAAATACAAGATCATGGCTCTATTGAGGATAGAATTGTCAATGTTGAATTATTAAATATTGGTAAAAAGCATCAAATAAAAGTTATCGCTACTAACGATGCTCACTACATATCTAATATGGATGTTGAAGCACATGATGCTTTGCTATGTGTATTAACAGGAAAACTAATAAGTGATGAAAAAAGATTGAGATATACAGGCACAGAATATATTAAAAGTGAAAATGAAATGCTTGAACTTTTTAAAGATCATATTGATGATGAATCAATTAAAGAAGCTGTCAATAATACTGTAGAAATTTCTCAAAAAATTGAAGTATTTGATTTGTTTGGTAAATATAGAATGCCAAAATTCCCTCTTAACGAAGACACAGATTCATTTTCTTTACTAACGAAATTATCTAATGAAGGTCTTTTAAAAAGACTTGGGAAAAACTCTCTTACAGAAGTGGCTGATAATTATAAAAAAAGACTTTCTTCCGAATTAAAAATTATAAAAGATATGGGTTTCCCAGATTATTTTTTGGTTGTTTGGGATTATATCAAATTTGCTAGAGATAACTCTATTCCAGTAGGTCCCGGTAGAGGTTCTGCAGCAGGCTCATTAGTAGCCTATGTTCTTCAAATCACAAATATTGATCCTGTTGAGCATGGATTGTTGTTTGAGAGATTTTTGAATCCTGCTAGAAAGTCTATGCCAGATATTGATACCGACTTTTGTATTGATAGGAGAAATGAGGTTATAGATTATGTTTCTAATCGATATGGAGAGGATAAAGTTGCTCAAATAATTACTTTCAATAAAATGACTTCTAAGGCGGTTTTAAAAGATGTAGCAAGGGTTCTAGATATCCCTTATGGAGAGGCTGATAAACTGGCAAAATTAATACCTGTTGTAAGAGGCAAACCTTATAAACTTCATGAAATGATTGATAAAAATTCTCCTAGCCAAGAATTTAGAGATAAATACATTAATGATGATAGGGTAAAAAAATGGATCGACTTAGCTTTGAGGATTGAAGGAACTAATAAAACATACGGAGTTCATGCTGCAGGTGTTGTTATTGCCTCAGATCCCCTTGACGAGCTTGTTCCTCTCCAAAGGAATAATGAAGGACAAATAATTACCCAATATTCCATGGACGATATTGAATCACTTGGGTTATTAAAAATGGATTTCTTGGGACTTAAGAATCTTACTATGATAGAAAAGACAGTTTCTCTGATTAGTCAATCTACAGGAAAGACAATAAATATTGATCAGTTACCTCAAAACGACTATAAAACCTTTGAACTTATTGGTAGAGGTGATCTTGAAGGAATATTTCAGCTTGAATCTTCTGGTATGAAACAAGTTGTAAAAGACTTTAAACCTAATTCTCTAGAGGATATTTCTTCTATCCTTGCTCTTTATAGACCTGGTCCACTTGATGCTGGTCTTATACCTAAATTCATAAATAGAAAAAATGGTAACGAAAAGGTTGATTTCCCTCATCCTTTTATCAAGTCAATTCTTACTGAGACTTATGGAATTATGGTTTATCAAGAACAAATTATGAAAATTGCTCAAGACTTAGCCGGTTATTCTCTCGGTGATGCTGATTTACTTCGAAGGGCTATGGGGAAAAAGAAAGTATCTGAAATGGTAAAACATAGGAATATTTTTGTAGATGGCTCTATGAAGAAGGGTGTAAATGAAAAAATAGCTAATAATCTTTTTGATCAAATGGTTTTATTTGCAGAATATTGTTTTAACAAAAGTCACTCAACTGCTTATGGTGCAGTAACTTATCAAACTGCATTTTTAAAAGCTCATTTCCCAGTAGCATATATGGCAGCTCTCTTAAGTGTAAATTCCGGTTCAAGTGACAAGATGCAAAGATATATTTCTAATTGTTATTCGATGGGAATAGAGGTTATCCCACCAAGTATTAACTTCTCTGGAATTGATTTTACTATTAAAAATAATCAGATTTTATTCGGCCTTTCTGCGATTAAAAATTTAGGAGATTCTGCAATAAGAAATATTATTGAAAATCGTAATAACCATGGATTATTTAAGTCATTATCAGATTTGTGTGATCGCTTACCTTCTAATTTTCTTAATAAAAGAAATCTTGAATCTCTTATCCATTGTGGAGCCCTTGATGAGTTTTCCAAAAACAATAATAGAGCTCAATTATTATCAGATCTAGAACATGTTATTGAATGGGCCTCGTCAAGAAATCGTGATAGATTGTCTGGTCAAGGAAATTTGTTTGACTCTAAGGATCAATTCTCAAATGTGGCATTATCAGATTCACAATTAGCTAAGGTTGATGATTATTCACTTATAGAGAAGTTAAAGTTAGAAAAGGAGCTTCTGGGTTTTTACTTATCTGATCATCCTCTAAAACATTTAACTAAGCCAGCAAGACTTATATCTCCTATAAGTATTTCGCAGTTAGAAGAAACAAAAGATAGAACTAAAGTCTCTATAGTTGGAATGATCCCTGATCTGAAGCAAATCACTACGAGAAAAGGGGATAGGATGGCTATAGTTCAGCTAGAAGATCTTTCGGGAAGTTGCGAAGCAATAGTTTTCCCAAAAACCTACGTTAGACTATCTGAATTTCTTTTGACAGATACTAGATTATTGGTGTGGGGAACAATAGATAAAAAAAGTGATAAGACTCAATTAATAATTGATGATTGTAGAGAAATAGATAACCTTAAATTACTTATTATTAATCTTGAAAGTTCTCAAGCATCAGATGTAAGAGTACAAAATACTTTAAGAGACTGCTTAATTAAATTTAAACCAGATAAAGGTAGATGTGGAATCAAGATTCCCGTTTTAGCTGCGGTGAGAAATAAAAATAGTGTTACTTACGTTAAATTTGGGGAACAATTTTGTATTGGTGATATACAAGGAGCATGCAAATTATTAGAAGATAAATCTTTCCAAGTAAATTTAAAATCTTTAGTTTCCTAGATTAACCATTCTCCTCAAAATTTTGAGTTGCAGGTTTAAAGGCTGCTTTTGCTCTTTGTATATTCATTGGAATATTTTCAATGCCGAAAAAGGATCCAGGCTCCTTATCCCAACTAGCTGATAATATTCCAAAACTTAATCCTGCGAGACCTAATAAGAAAAACAACGCTGAGATTGCAATTGTTGATGAAGGAGGTATTTCTGCAATATTTCTTGTAACGATAATATAACTAACAACAAAAACCGACATTCCTAATATTGTCGGTATTCCTGCTGTAAAAAAAATTCTTCTTGCCATTCTATCAGCAACATATTTAGGTATTCCTTTTGATGATCTCTTTGAGGTAGATACCGTATTAGATGATGTATTAGAAGTCTTTTCTAGATTAGCAAATACAATTTTTTCAGAAGAATATTTTTTCCTTTTATTTTGTGTCTTTTTTTTAGATTGCTTTTTTTTCATTAATTGAAATCATCCTCTGATTCCAATTTTCTTTACTAAATCTTGATATTTCTGTACGTTTTTGTCTTTTATATAAGAAAGTAACCTTTTCCTTTTACCAATCATTTTTAATAATCCTTGCCTTGATGCGAAATCATGAATGTTGCCTTGGAGGTGGTCACTTAATTTCGATATTCTTTTAGAGAGCATTGCTACCTGAACTTCAACTGAACCTGTATCAGTTGGATGTACTTGATGAGTTTCAATCAGAATTTGTTTTTCAGCTGTATCTAATGACATAAAATTTTTCCCTTTATTCTATGATACTATGTCATCTAACTAAATTACTAATATTCTTGTCGAGATAATTCATAGCTATTTTCAATAAACTTTCAAATGATAAATTATTTTCTTTTTTAGTAAGACCATCTGCTTCTTTAATAACAATTGGCAAAATAGACTCTATTTCTTTATTTTTGTAATTTAATGATTGAAGGGTTAACTGAAGATCCTCAATCATTTTGTTAATTTCAGGAT